>JAOZLO010000487.1:2720-3062 GCA_029934775.1 Desulfocapsaceae bacterium | reverse complement strand
CAGCGGTAAGGGTGGCGTTGGAAAAACTGCTGTAGTTGCAAACCTTGCGTACACTCTTGCTTCCATGGGTAAACATGTCCTCATTCTCGATGCCGACCTCGGCCTCGCAAATATTGACGTAGTCTTCGGCCTTACCCCCGCATACAATCTAAATCATTTCTTTTCAGGTGAAAAAGAGTTGGATACAATTCTAATTGAAGGCCCTCTTGGAATTAAAATCCTTCCAGCCGGTTCCGGCATCCAGAACTTTACCCGACTCGACAGTCACCAGAAAATGCGGCTTCTCAATGCTCTCGACTCAATGAATAACCATTTTGATTTTGTCTTGATTGATACGGAAGC
>JAOZLO010000487.1:0-2710 GCA_029934775.1 Desulfocapsaceae bacterium | reverse complement strand
GCATATCTGAAAATGTCACTTATTTTAATACTGCTGCCCAAGAAATACTGATTGTAACAACTCCTGAGCCTACTGCAATAACGGACGCCTATGCACTCATGAAGCTGCTTTCTACTCAGTATCATGAAAAAGCATTCAATCTTCTGGTTAATCAGGTCCATACTGAAGAAGACGCCCTAGATGTATATAGAAAACTAACCATGGTTTCTAATAGATATCTTGACATATCCATAGATTATCTAGGTTCAATTCCTGAAGACCGTCAAATGGTCGAGTCAATACGAAAACAAAAAGTCATCAGTGAGCTCCTGCCCGGGTCGAAAATCAGCCAGGCTTTCGATCAGCTGGCTTCCCGGATATGTAATGAACTTCCGCAATCAACTCCCAAGGGGAATATTCAGTTTTTCTGGAACAAATTGCTCAATATTGGGGATAGAGGGTAATAGATGCACTACGATCAGAACCCACATAACGATGATAGATCTCAGCATATTCGAGACAACATCTACCTGGTCGATATTCTCGTCGGGAGAATGATAACCCAGGTGCCATCTTTTATGAACAAAGATGATATGAAGAGTGCCGGGATGGTCGGACTGCTCGATGCTTCTAACAAATTTGATCCATCCAAAAACATCCTTTTTAAGACATTTGCTGAATATAGAATTCGTGGTGCAATACTCGATGAGATGAGAAAACTTGACTGGTTTTCCCGCTCTCTCAGGGATAAGCAAAGCAAGATAGGGAAAACAATAGCAACTTTGGAACTGGAATTGGGAAGAGATCCTGAAGAGCATGAGGTGGCAAATAGTATGAATCTGTCGCTTGACGATTATCGGTCCATGCTCCACCAGGTTGGCCATCTTGGGTGCGTCAGCCTGAATGAGACTCTAGATCACTCAAACGAAGGACGATCATTTTTAGACACCCTTGCAGATCAACGGTCAAGCACCATCCCGGGAAAAAGAATTGAGGACCAGGAACTGACCGAAAGAATAGCAGAAATTTTGAGTCAGCTCTCAGAGAAAGAACGCCTTGTAATCTCCCTCTACTATTATGAAGAATTGACGCAGAAGGAGATTTCTAAAATTCTAGATCTTTCCGAGGGCCGAGTTTCTCAGTTGCACAGCCAGGCACTCATTAAACTCAAAACCAAGGTAAAAGCACAACTTTACTGATTTTTTAACAAACATTTCAAATCGATTAATTTTTTCAGGATAAAAAATGGAACCGATCACATCTACTACAATACTGTTTAGTCTCTTTTTTTTATTTATTGTTGCCACTCTTCTTACCACTCTGGCCCTAAAGAAGAAAAAAGACCTCCTCATGCAAAAGTTAATGGATGCAAACGATTTCTTTGACCAAATCAGGGAAGAGCTTAAAGAACTTCAGGAGAAACACGAAAAAGACAAACAGTTCCATAAAAGGCTTTCTGTCGCCGAGCTTACAACACATCTCCAAAAGCCGCGCCTTTCAGCCCAGACATCGCCTGTCCACACATCAACTCCTGAAAAATACCGTTTGGTTTACACCCTTACCAGAAAAAATATGCACATTGATGAAATAGCATCTTTTCTGTCAATTTCAATCCAGGAAGCTCAACAACTTGTTACATTATCGAAACTTGTACAGTGAATTCGAGGTTAAGAAATTACCCGATACAACCGATAAAGAAAAAGCCTCAATAACGAGTCAACATCTACCCTTTCACTTCAATTAAATATGGTATCAGGAAAATATAGCGCCCTTGCCGGGGCAATCTCACGTGAACAGACTATTGCCAACATCAGCGCGAACCTGGCTAATATCAATACCACCGGGTATAAAAATTCCCTTGTCAGTTTTGAGTCGGTTCTCCGGGGTAAGCAACAGGCCAACGAAGCTGGCGGAATTAATTACAACAGAATTAAAAATAGTTTCAGCGATTTTTCTCCTGGTGCAATTCGACAGACGGAAGATCCTCTGGATATGGCTATAAACGGCGATGGTTTTTTCAAACTGCGCGGTCCGAACGGGGTGCTCTACACCAGGCGAGGTGATTTTGCAATGAACGGAGATGGATTGCTCACCACCAGCAACGGGCTGCCCGTTCTTGATGAAAGAGGTGCGGAAATATTCATCCCGGATATTGATGGGGGAAAAATTGCAATCGGGGATGACGGAATGATCTATATGCTGGACAGAGAGGATAATAGCGAGGAAGTTGCGAAACTTGCCATTGTAGATATTAGAGACAAGCTCAAACTTAAGCGGGAACAAGATACCACATTTTCACTGCAAAATGGTGCAGCCGAAACGAACAGTGAAAACTATCGTGTCATTCAGGGAAATCTTGAGCTGTCAAATGTCAACATGTCTGCTGAAATGGCCAAATTAATCGACAGTCACCGTATATTTGAAACATATCACAAGGTGCTGAAAAGCTACTCTGCCATCACGGAACAACAAGAAGAACTTGGTACCGTCGCTTAACCAGGATTCATAAAAAAATATTTAGAAAATCATAAACTCCCAACATCGAATCAAGGAATAAACAATGATCAGATCACTCTGGACCGGCACCACCGGGATGCATGCTCAGCAATTAAACATTGATGTTATTGCCAACAACCTTGCCAATGTCACTACAACAGGATTTAAAAAAAGCAAAGCAGATTTCCAGGATCTGCTCTACCAGATAATGAAGGTTCCCGGTAGTCAGACATCC
>JAOZLO010000486.1 GCA_029934775.1 Desulfocapsaceae bacterium | reverse complement strand
CCCAGCTCTTTCAGAAGTTTTACACTGTCCAGAACAGGCTGCAGCCTGGCACCACATACCTTTTTATAAAAAGAATCGCTGAAAGCCTTTATATCAACATTCACAGCCGAGAGAAGAGGTGCCAGCAGTTTGAGCGCTTCCCTGCTCATATAACCATTTGAAACAAAAATGTTTTTAATTCCCCGTTCGTCTGCCAGCTGGCAGCAGTCATAAGCATATTCAAAGAACACAGTCGGCTCAACATAGGTATAACTGATCGACTGACACCCTCCTGCTGCAGCAGACGCTACTACTTCCTCCGGTTTTTTCAGTGCCCCTGATGCTGCCACATCTTCTTTTCGGCCAACCTGTGAAATTGATGCATTCTGGCAATGACTGCAGCGAAAGTTACAGCCAAGAGTCGATATCGAATAGGATAAAGTCCCGGGCAATACATGAAAAAGAGGCTTTTTTTCTATCGGGTCAATATTTTCAGCCACAAGTCTACCATAGACAAGAGACACCAACGCCCCATCAATATTTTGACGAACAGCACATATACCCCGTTGCCCCACCTTCAAATGACAGTAATGGGCACACACCTTGCAAGTTATAGAATCATCTTCATGTAAGATATGCAGTGAATCAACAGTTCCCTGGAAAATTAGTTTTTCTTTTGCCATTTTTTATGAATGAAAAGATGGTGAGGATTAAAATTGGCCTTATAACTCATTGCAGAAATATCTTGTATAAAATAACCAAGATAAAGATATCCTATTCCCAGCTTCTGACACATCTGTATGAGATGAAGAATATTATACGTACCAAGACTGCGTTTTGACTCAACCGGGTCAAAAAAGAAATACACTCCATTTACCCAGTTTGCCCCGACATCAATAATAGAAGTACCAACCAGACGGCCATTTATCCTGAACTGCAGTTGTATACTCTCAACAATATTATTAAGAAAAAAATCACGATAATATCCGCTGGCACTATTGTCCTCTTTCGGGTATCTCGTCCGCAGGAACTCCTCGCAAAGGCCAATATTTTCATTATCTGCGCAAAGAGGCAGCATACGGATATGAACATCTTTATTCGTTTTTAACACCCTTTTCTGATTTCTATTTAGAAGAAATTCTTCCGGATGTACCCGGATTGGCACACAAGCCATACACCCGAGGCAACACATATTGTAGAGACAGTTACCATTTCTTCTATACCCGGCAGCGAGAAAAAGCTCCATCGCACGATCACTCAGAGGAGCAAACGTTGCCTGGTGAAAAGTTGCAACATGAGCCATTCCGTATGGACATCCTATGTCAATATTTACAAAATGATGTTTTATGCGTGACTGTAACAGATCAAATTCAGCCCTGCATATCTCATCATAACTTATCTCCATACCTTTCAAAACAGATCACCTTCATTAAGATACAATACAGACTTTCATACGAACCTGTAATCAAGAATACCATTCGCCATCACCTTCCTGCATTATTATTTTGTTTTCAAAACCTCTTTCTCCCGGGAGTTTGCAGAAACCTGCAGCATATGTTACACTGTAGTACTTATGGACAAACATGAATTCACCGCTATCAGAAAGTGTCTCGGAAAAACACAGAAAGAAATTGCTCTGCTCCTGGGAGTCTCCCTGAAAGCCATCTGCAGTTACGAACAGGGATGGAGAACGACCCCCGGCCATGCGGAACGACAATTAATTTTTCTACTTTCCCGGAAAAGAAAAAGCTCCATAAAAGATAAAAACTGCTGGGAGCTTAAGAAATGCCCCGAAGGAAAAAGAAATAAATGTCCCGCCTGGGAATTTGATTCAGGCAGATTGTGCTGGTTTATTAACGGTACGATCTGTGAATGTTCCGCCCAGAAAAACTGGCATGAAAAGATTCAGATCTGCAAAAAGTGTGTTGTAATGAAACAGATTCTGGATGAATGTCTGAAGAATAACCCCTGAAATTCTCAGCACTCTTAAATTCATCTTTTCACTTGCAGCAGCTGTCCTGGAGTATTTATATTCTCCCAGCCATTTCGAAGAGGCTCTGGAACGACCGGAGTTATAATTTCCGGGTGACGCGCAATATCGCTTATACGCATCTCACCACTCAATGCCTGGCGCTCAAAGAGATACGCGGCTTTTTTATCGTACCAGGCAAAAAGTGGCTCCACATGACTCTCTTCTGTTATGCGGGGAACACACCCCAGACAATCTGCCTGGCGCTGAGCTAAAAGCCACTCGACCGTCTCTACTGAGATATGGGGCATATCACATGCTACCAGGAGCCAACTCACCTGTGGACGCCAACGACAGGCGGCAAGGATACCCGTTAATGGTCCAACAACTCCCGGTATATCAGCAAGACACGTTACCCCGGCCAGAGACTCAGGAACAATCCCAGCTCCGGAAATGGCTATACCATCAACAAAAGGCATGAGAATACCTGCAATATGCTCCAACCAGGTTTTTCCGCAATCATCCGTAATTAAATGTTTTGGCTGTCCCATTCTCGAACTTTTGCCACCGATAAGAATACAGCCCCAGACCGGTGAATCTTCAACTTTCACAACCCTTCTCCCCACTCAAAAAATATCTTCTCTAACAAAATCCGTTCCCCAAATGAGTTGCAGCAACAACCTGAAATATGGTATCTACCTCCCTCTTATAAGAAGGAGGTTATTCTCAGCCTCATTATACCCGTAACTCATCTTTTTACATAGCAGGCAGAACAAATATGAAAAATGATCTGACTCTCAAAGGATACAGCTACCTTCTCCCTGAAGAGAAAATTGCTCAATATCCTGCAGAAAAGCGGGATAATTCAAAATTGCTGGTGTTGCAGACCAAAACAAACGCTGTTGCTCATCAACGCTTCAGCGATATTGCAAACATAATCAAACCGGAGGATATGCTTGTGGTAAACAATACGCAAGTATTTCCTGCCAGACTTCTGGGGCAGAAAGCAACTGGGGGAAAGATAGAAATCTTCCTGTTGAATTTCCCTGTCACGGAAAGAGGAAAAGACAATACAGCAAAAGCAACAGCTCTTATAAAGAGTTCCAAACGACCAAAGCCGGGCAGT
>JAOZLO010000485.1 GCA_029934775.1 Desulfocapsaceae bacterium | reverse complement strand
CTAAAGCAATACGTTTATACTAGCATAAATCTCACTTAGCCATCTGAAATTGCAAATTTTTTCACTTGTAAAAAAATACGAAATGAAAAAGATAGCGATTCTCTTTTCCACTCTCCTGTTTTTCCTGCTGCTCTCTGTGGGCAGTTTTCTTCTTTTTCTTCCCTACATTGCCGACACCTACCTCTTCCCGAGAATCATAAAAGATCTGCCATTTACAGAAAAAGGAATCAGTCTCTCAAGGATTTCACCCTGGAAACTGCGAGGAACCATATCTCTTGCTGATTCCGGTCATGACATATTAACACTACCCGGAATCGAGTTCAACTTCTCCCCTCAGTCAATCCTTAATAAAAGAGTAAAAAACATCCTGATTGAAGGCGGTACCCTGCATCTCAACCTTGATCAGGCAGACCCGGCAAAATATGACCAGAGTCTGCAGGTACCGATACAAAAACACTTCACACTACCTTTACGTCTACCGTTTACCTGGAGCTCTCTAGCTATAAAAAACAGCACCATCATTCTCCACCGGGGCCGGAAAGAACACCATTTTGTGATCAACGGAAGTCTCACTGGTGATCTTCTCACCAGTGTCACAGCAAAACTTCATATGGCAGGCGCATTTACTCTCTCATCCACTCTGAATCTAACGCAAAAAAAAAAAGGACATGAACTTCTCTTCACCATCTCTTCTCCTGACCTTTCTGGAATTACACACCTTTTCCCGGAAATGGCAAAATTCAATGCAAAAGGCCAACTCGCTCTTTCGGGTCGTCTTCAGACCGAAAATCTAACCCGAATAACAGGACTGCAGACCACAGGTGAAATTTCCAACAACCCTTCCTCCCGTCCTCTAATCATAACCGTAAACGGAGACAAAGAAACAGTTTCCGTAGAAATCAAAGACCTGTTTATCGCCGCTCCATTACAAAGCTTCATTGATATACAGGGGAAATACAGTCTGGCAGGGAAAGAATTTACAGGAACAGGTCAGGCTGAACTCCAGGCTATTCGACCCCCGATAAAATTCTCATTTTCCGGCAACCATACCTTATCAGAAACAGAGCTCAACTTTACCGTCTCAGTGGATTCCTTTTCTATCGGAGAAAAACCTCTACTGCTTTTCAGCCCCTTTTTTGCCCACGGTGACTTGAATATCAGACCAGGGGGGAGTTCCGGCAGTATCGGCGGATCCATTGCCAAGGCAACCCTGCCCTCCCAAAAGATAGAATTCAATAACATCTCCCTCTCGCTCCTGCCGCAATTCCTTCTTCCCGACCAGAAAAACGCTGCAGGAACCTTTGCTATAGAGACAATCAGCTATAACAAGACACCAGCTGGGTCACTTGAAGGACGGATCAGTCTCAACTCTGAAGGCGCAGAATTTTCAACCCATATCGCAAGCATCTTCAATCCAGATCTCCAGGTTAAATGTGGTGGTACTCTCACCATGGATAGGCAGGGTAAAATCACCTGTCACCTTCCCAAGACCTATATTGATTCGACAACTTTTCCACCCTTTTTCCACCGTCCATCGAAATTCTCACTCTTCGGCGACCTCTCAGCCGAGGCTGCATTGTCATTTTCTGACAGAATAACCGGTGGCAATCTCCATCTACAGTTCAATGATGGTACAATGAACATATCTGAAAATCGGTTATCCTCAATAGATATGGAGATTACCTTGCCGGATTTGCCGCTCCTGCAGAGTGAACCAGGACAACTCTGTACCATAGGGTCGATACAACTTGGTAATATCAAATTCGCCGATGCAAAAATCAATTTTCGGGTTGAAGATTCCCAGTCGATATTTATTGAAAAAAGCAGTTTTGCATGGTGTGACGGCAAAGTTGAAAGTGGCAGCTTACGACTCTCGACAACAGAACAGAAAGTGGCAACCACACTCTACTGCGACCGTTTAAAATTCACCCGGTTACTCAGCCAATTTGGTATCGAAGATACAGAAGGAGAGGGTACTCTGAACGGAAAACTCCCCATACTGTTGTCTAAGAACAGCATTGAATTCGATGATGGTTTTCTCTTTTCCACCCCCGGTGATGGCGGCATTGTTCGCTTTAACAATACTGCCCAGCTACGCCGGGGAATTGGGGCCATTGACCAAACACCATACCTTGATTATTCTATGCAGGCACTGGAGAATTTCTCATATAACTGGACTAAATTGACATTTAACAGCCAGGAAGAAGATCTTTTAATCAAGATGCAAATTGATGGCAAACCGGCAGTTGCCCTTCCATTCGGGTACAAAAAAGGCCATATTGTTCCAACTAAAAAAGGAGAGGGGTTACAGCATCCCATACGGTTGGATGTCAACTTTCTCCTCCCCCTTACTGATCTTTTTCAGTATGGAAAAAACATACAATCTCTTATGGAGAACAAATGAAATCCATCAGAAACACTCTTGTATACGGCTTTCTGCTGACGGCCTTCGTTATTCTACCGGCATGTACAAAGCATGAGGTCAATGTGAAACCGGTTGAGATCAAACCGATCCATATTACAATTGATATCAATGTCAAAGTCGACAAGGCACTCGATGATTTTTTCGGCGATCTGGATGATGCCCAGGCTGAATAATTACATAACCAGAAAGAGGTGTACCATGTTCAAAAAAACAGCAGTAATTCCTTTTGTTCTTCTTTTCCTCATAACTTTTTTCCTCTCCGGAACCATCGTCCAGTCAGCATCCCTGAAAGAGAAGATGGCTGCCAGAATTCCGGCCATTAATGCACTGAAAGATCAGGGAGTCGTTGGAGAGAACAATAAAGGTTTCCTTGAATTCAGGGGAAATAAGCAACCGCAAAAGGATATAGTGGATGCAGAAAACAGGGATCGGCGGAAAGTATATGAAGCGATCGGCAAACAACAGAATGCCCCCGCTTCACTTGTCGGCCAACGTCGTGCCAAAACAATTGCGCAAAAAAGTAGACCCGGTCACTGGTACCAGAACTCTGATGGCAGTTGGCATAAGAAATAATCTCTGAAAATTATGGCTGAATCAGCAAAAGATACATTATTTCAGATCAACTCAGTTGAAGAAGATTTTGTCTTCAATGAAC
>JAOZLO010000484.1 GCA_029934775.1 Desulfocapsaceae bacterium | reverse complement strand
TATCACACCGTCCCCGGCTGTTGGCAAAGATAAGAATCTTACGATATTTCCATTCCCAGGATAAATCAGACAGCAACTTGATCAGTTCATCCTCATCGTCTTCCAAATGAATGAGGCGTGGATGAATCTGACGACGAACATTTTCAGTAAGCAGAACAAAATCTGACTTGAAATTCAAAAACCGACACACTTCCACCGGATCAGCAATGGTGGCTGACAGGGCGATCTTCTGCAGGCGCGTTGCAATACGACGCTCCAGCCGCTGCATAAGATAGGCTAACTGCTGTCCCCGGTATTGATGGACAAAGGGATGTACTTCGTCGATAATGATGGTGCGGACACGTAGAAGAAAGGCCTGTAAATCATCATTGGCACTACCCAGCATCACATCCAGTGATTCCGGAGTTGTAAGCATGATATCGGGGTGACCACCACCTCCGGTTTTAATATCACCTGTACGTATCGCCAGGCGGATTCCAAGTCGGTCTTTGAGAACTCCTGCAAAACGTCGCCGAATATCGAAGGCCAGAGCCCTGGTGGGAACAATATAGAGAGCAGCTTTGATCTTGCCCGAACCAATTATTCCCTCCAGGCAGGGGGCAAGAACAGCCTCAGTCTTCCCTGAACCTGTAGCTGATTGGAGAATGAGATCTCTGTTGGCTAAAATAGGCTCAATAGCCTGTTGTTGAAGAGGATGCAGACCAGTAAAAGAACCGTAAAATGCCCTAAATGTATGGGGAAGTTGAAGGAGTGGGGAGAGCATCATCCATTGGCAGCTTGAGAAAATCAATAAGAGAGTATCGAAAAGAATGGCTGTAAATTATCATGTAGCAAGACTACGAATATCACATATTTTATTTCAAAACAATCCATTGTTGCAATTCTCAGTCATTGAATAAATGTGATCTTAGGTTAATAAGTCTTCTCCTCAACAATACTGTACCTGCCGACCAATAAACGGGAACAATAAAAATTTAAAAAAAGAGTTTAACAAACTCATTAGCCTTGACCATGAGTACAACAAATGATAAAAGTGAGGCATAAGGCAAAATTCAGGTTGACACAACCTCTCTGAATTTGTATATAGCCAACACTTTGGGGGTCGTTAACTCAGCTGGTAGAGTATCTGACTTTTAATCAGAGAGTCGCGCGTTCGAGCCGCGCACGACCCACCATCGACCTGTCCCCATCGTCTAGTCAGGTCCAGGACATCGGCCTTTCACGCCGACAACACCGGTTCGAATCCGGTTGGGGACGCCAGTTATTAAAAACGGGCAGTTAGACTGAGTCTGGCTACCCGTTTTTTGCTCTCAGATTATTTCCCATCTACTACCATGTCTACTACAGGTGTTTCAAATGCCATTTTCCTTTTCGACACATTTGAACAGAAAAACGACATACCAACCCTGAATCAATACGATGCAGCATATCACTGTGGAATAGGAAAAATACTGCCCGCAGCATATCAGCGTGAATTTACGCTGCTGGAGAAAGGCAAGTGCAAAACCAAATTCACTATTTTTTATGAATGGTATGCAACGCTGAATGCAGATCAGCGGCAGCGGGTTGATGAGATGCTAACTGCGGAATATGGAGTGTGTGAGGGGAGTGAGTGTTACTTCTGATAAGAGTGTTTCCGGGTGTAATTTCCTTCAGTCTTACCGTGTCTTCATGACAACTTCACTCAACATAGGCACTTGTTCATGGAAATATGATTCATGGCAAGGCATCATTTACCCAGAAAACAAACCATTCAATTACTTGCAGGAATACAGCAACCACTACAAGACGGTCGAGGTAGATCAATGGTTCTGGTCTTTATTCGCTGGGGATAAAGCCGTGCTACCAAAACCGGCAGTTGTTCAGGAATACGCCGATTCAGTCCCAGAGGATTTCGCATTCTTTATTAAAATTCCCAACAGCATCACTCTTACGCACCACTACAAGAAAAAGAAGGCAGATTCACTGAACCCTAATCCTCATTTTCTGTCTATTGATTTGATGAATAGATTCCTGGAACGATTAGAACCCTTGTTTATAAACATAAGCTCCTTGATCTTTCAGTTTGAATATCTCAACAAGCAGAAGATGCCAGGGAGATTGCAACAGTTTATCGATAAATTCGGTGAATTCGTAGAACAACTGCCAAGTGGTTTCCGATATTGTGTTGAGACAAGGAACCCGAATTACCTGGACTATGCATACTTCAATTTCCTTACTACTGAAAGGCTCTCTCATGTTTTCCTGCATGGCTACTACATGCCACCAATATTTGAACTATACAAGAAGCATCGAGCACATATAAAAGATCACACTGTAATTCGATTGCACGGGCCTGATCGTAAAGGCATTGAGAAACAAACAAGAAATGACTGGAGTCAGGTTGTAGCCCCAAAAGATAATGACCTTGAGCAGCTTGCAGGTATGCTTGCTGATTTAGGATCGACAGATGTTCAATCTTTTCTATATGTAAACAACCATTTTGAGGGATCGGCACCGAGGACGATTACACGTATTAAGGATGCTTTGATGTGAGGAGACAACCCATTGGTGGCATTTTAGAAGGCTTGAAAGTCAATCTTTCCAGCGTCGTCCGAAATCTTGACAATTTACCATGCCGAAACAATACTTGAGTACACCTCCCTCATGCCCGGCCATGCGGAGGTCAGAGTATTATGGGGTTTGTTGTGCACTGAGAACAACTTCCCTTCGAAGACCTTCGAACAGTTTGGTCGCATCTATAATATCTCTGTTTGAATTTAAGGCGTTGATAAAAACCGTTGCAAAAATAGAGTGTTCTCCCCCTCCTTCCCATCAGTAACCGGTTCAAATCCCCCAGATGCAGTAATCTCAAAAGAAATAGTTATAAGAGAAACCTTATCAATACTGATTATTTTCGCGGCCTTTGTGTTGATACTCCCTCCTTTACGTATTTATTACTAGAATCCGAGCAGTAGGCCGGTTTGATAAAAGATAAAGCTGGTTATCCAGGCAAGACCAAGGCCTGTAATCAGGCTGAGTAGAGTGATTTTCAGGGAGCGTGATTCAGACCAGATAGTAGCAATGGCCGCAACACAGGGGG
>JAOZLO010000483.1 GCA_029934775.1 Desulfocapsaceae bacterium | reverse complement strand
GCCGAAACATCCACTGCACCACTGGCCTTCATCTCAGTGAAGATATTTTTTGAATGCTCTAGAACATCAGAAGAATCATAATCCATTGTCTGACGTTCAAGGATTCCTTTAAACAGCTTGTAATGCTTTACTTCCTCATCAGCAAGATATGTGAAAATCTGTTTCAGGCCTGCATTCTGGGTTTTTCCCGCAAGCTCACGATAAAATTTTTCACCATCCTGCTCCATCTTCATCGCGAATTCAAATATGCTCATTCTTTTCTCCTTTTAGTACCTTACTCCAGAAACCCTGCCATAAAAAACAAGGAATCAGAAAATTTTACTCTATAAAATCAAAATATTAACAGGCCAGGCTATACAAAATCCAACTGATTTACAAAATATTCACCAAAGGCAAACCAGGCAACCGCATCTACTCATGAGAAATACGGGCTTAACCTCGTGCCAAGGCCAGACTACCATTAATTTGTGATCAGTTCAAACAATCATTGGCGTTAACACATGCATGTCATCACGACAGAGACTCTCGATGGCGTCGTTAAAAACACTATTTACTTAACCCACGAAGACCAACTTCACATCTTAATTCAAGATCACTTTTGTCTATCAATGAGCCTCAGCCTGAACAGGATTTTTAAGTACTCCAATATTTTCGATCTCTACCTCAACTATATCTCCGGGAGTCAGTGGCCCCACACCACTGGGAGTCCCAGTAATTATTATGTCTCCTTCCTCAAGAGAGAAATTTTTTGAAATAAACGCTATAGTTTCTGATATATTGAATATCATATGTCTGGTGTTTGATTCCTGAACTACATTTCCGTTCAATCTGCATTGAATGTTCAGATTTTGAGGGTCACCGATCTCTTCCAACAGAACAATTCTGGGGCCTATCGGGCCAAACGTATCGAGGGATTTCCCTCGATACCAGCCGGATTTATCATGCTTTTGAAAATTACGCTGACTGACATCGTTAAAACATGTAAATCCGAGAATATGATCATATGCTTTATCAACCTGGATATTCTTCCCTCCCCTGCCAATAATGAGTGCCAACTCTGCTTCATAATCGGTACGACAGGTTCTAAAGCCATACTCTTCAAGAAATGATGGAATTATAATCGACTGACCTGTACCGATAAGGGTATTGAGTGTTTTGGGAAACAATATCGGCTCACTGGGAATTTCATCCTTAAAACGTGAAGAATCGGCGGTAACACTCTCCTTGATATGCTCAGCATAATTAAGACCCAAGCAGATGATTTTTTCCGGTCTGACTTCATACTTTTCTCCATTGCTCACAGGCAAAATAACGGTCATGACAAACTCCTGGGTTTAATAAATAACGAATTGGGAAAACACAGTCTCTCCGTTCTCTCCTGGATCCTGTGGTCTAAGTTTACACGTTTTTTACGCAAGACTCCCGAGGCAGGGTACTAAATTGAAAAGCCAAAGTAAACATTCCCTTTGACTATTTATGTAAATACCCTGTCTCGCTTGCCCAATGCTAGAAAAATCACCATTGCATTATACATAATGATTACTATTATTAATTGATAGAAAACATACACGTCCACACCACAACAACTCTTCTCTCCATGGAGTAATTTATGAGTAATACAGCGACATTGAATCTTGACGGGAAAATTTACGAGTTTGATACAGGTATCGGAACAGAAAATGAAAAATATATTGATATGGCACACCTGCGATCAAAAACCGGCTACATCACTCTAGATCCCGGCTTTGGCAACACAGGATCCTGCTTTTCCTCAATCACCTATGTTGAAGGGGCAAAAGGTATACTCCAGCATCGGGGTTATCCTATTGAGGAGCTTGCTGAAAAAGCCACCTTTGTCGAAGTAGCCTATCTTGTTATCTATGGAAAACTGCCGAGCGAAAATGAGTTGATGAATTTTTCCGCCGGCCTGAAAGAGCATGCTCCACTGCACACCAATCTCGAGCACCATTTTTCCGGCTTTCCCAAATCAGCTCCACCCATGGCTATCCTCTCAGCCATGCTCAACCTTGTGGCCTGTTTCCACCCCGAAGTCCTTGAAGTTACTTCAGATGGAGAAGATTTTGACAAAACTGCAACTCTGCTGCTATCAAAGGTTAGAACTATCGCAGCCTTTGCCTATCGAATGGCAGCAGGAAAACCGATAAACCACCCCAACCCTAACCGGGGTTATTGTGGTAACTTTCTCCACATGATGTTCTCCGACCCTTATCAGGAATTCCAGGTCTCTCCAATAGTAGAAAAAGCGCTTAATCTCTTCCTCATCCTCCATGCTGATCATGAACAAAATTGCTCAACTTCAACTGTCCGGGTTGTCGGCAGCTCCCGTGCAAATCTTTTCAGTTCTGTTGCTGCCGGGGTATGCGCCCTGTGGGGACCACTTCATGGTGGTGCCAATGCAGCAGTCATTGCCATGCTGCAAGATATAAAATCTTCCGGACGTAAACCTGAGTATTATATTGAAAAGGCAAAAGACAAAAATGATCCTTTCAAGCTTATGGGCTTTGGTCACCGTGTCTATAAAAACTTTGACCCCCGTGCCCTTATCCTCAAAAAACAGGTCCATAAACTCCTGGACGAACTTCACATAAATGACGAACTGCTGGATATCTCACGAGAACTCGAAGAAGCAACCCTCAAAGATGATTTTTTTATCAGCAGAAATCTTTATCCAAACGTTGACTTCTACAGTGGAATACTGCTTCGCGCCATCGGTATCCCACTCAATATGTACACGGTTATGTTTGCCATCGGCAGGATGCCTGGCTGGATAGCCAACTGGAAGGAACTACTTGATCACAAGCAGCGCATCTCACGACCGCGACAGATATACACCGGTGAAAACAAGAGACGTTATACCTCTTTAATTGAACGATAAAAATCAATCTGCCTGTAAACCCTATATGGTTTATAGGCAGATATTGATTCATCAATGGAAACCTCTCTCGGCCTTTGGACGAATACGCTGGTGTAAGCGGCGCCTCTGCTGGAGATATGTCTTGGAGTGGGATGTTTTCTGCTGCTTTTTCCTTCCCCACAAATCGCTGGTTTTAAAAAAACAGTAC
>JAOZLO010000482.1 GCA_029934775.1 Desulfocapsaceae bacterium | reverse complement strand
GCTGAAACCAGGGGAGCAAGTTTCAATATCAAGGCGGGGCTGGATAAAGAAATCCGGGAAGAGTATGAACTGCTTCTGCAAAAACTCACTCGGGTTTTTGAAGCAGGGATACAAAAAAAACGCTTTCAAGAGATTGCTGAGCCGTATCACCTCGCCGTTTCGCTGGACAGTCTCACCAACGCCTTTCTCCACCTCTGGCTGGAAGCACCTGAGCAGCATCCCTATCCGGACGATCCCGATGTCATTTTGAATATTCTCTGTAAGGGCCTGGTTGTTGAGCCATAATTATATCTGTAACTCTAACATCTCAGTTCACTTATTCTTTTAAACATCTGGATGACACCTGATGCAACATGATGGAATTGTCTATGAATCCATTAAAAGGAATATAATCATGGCAGCCATGACATGCGCCATTTTACTGGCAGATTGCGACCATCCCGCCTCAACAAAGCCTGCCTCCAATGGAGCCGCTGGAGGTTGCAGTGGTGACGGTACAAACAGGGGAGGTCATGTTGACCACTGAGCTGCCGAGTTGCACCTCGGCGACTTCCCAGGCACTCACTCGGATTATTCTGGAAGAAAATACAGGTTACGCCCCACCTATTTTGAATGCCCACATACAACTTCAAAGAGGATCTCATGAAAAAAATGACCGCACTGACCATGGACCACGTTCTTTTCTCAGGAGAAACAATCGGAGAAATCAGTATCCTGAGATTCAAAAAAATGCCCCTTTTACATGTCACAGATTTAGACGCCAAGGCAGCGCTCTTCGACTACCTTGAACTTATTTCAAGCCACGACGACATCAAAGTTCTGGTGATAAAAAGTGCACCGGTCAAAATGGAGCGCACTGCCTATATCAACTTTTACAAAAAATTAATCGCATCTGATGATAACCTACGACCCCTTGAGCTGATGTACAACGCGATTAACCAGTTTATTCTGCAACTGGCGGATCTCAATAAAATAGTCATCCATGTTGACAGAGGAAATGTGATCCTGCTGTTTATGAATATTGGTCTGGCCTGCGATTACCGTATCGTAGCAGACAACACGGTTTACCAGAACCCGAACATCGAAATTAACGTGGTGCCAAAGGGTGGAAGCGTCTTTTATCTCTCCAAGATGTTGGGCCCCCTCACTGCCTCAAAGATACTGCTCTCCAGGGAAGATATCACTGCGGTTCAGGCACAACAGATGGGCTTTGTTGACAAAGTGGTCCCCTTGGAAGATCTGGACCAGGTGGCACTGGAAACAGCACGGGTCTATGCTCAATTGCCGTCCAGTTATGCCATCGGTATCAAAAAGCTTTTGAATTATGATCTCAAAGAGTTGAACCATTATTTAGAATTTGAAAACAAACTGCTTCGAAGGCAGATTCGATCCTGTCATTTGCACAATTTTGGGAGATTGGATGGAACTCTGTGATTCTCTCAAACAGGCCGAATTTATCTGCGACACAGGTCAAAGGAGTCGCAATTTTTTTTGGGAGCAACCGGAACAAAGCCCGGAGCACCGCCGGGTACCGAATGAACCTGTGTATGAATTGGAGAGCTTATCTCACTCGCCTCATAATTAATAGTTGACGGAGGTTTTTTTTCGTTTTAATTACTACCGAACGTTCGGTAGAGCAATGTGAGATATACGTCCAAATTGTTCTGCCCCGAATGTAAGTTGTTTTTGTGGAAGATGAAGTCATGAAAAAGACAGCATTTCAGAAAAACGAACAAACTATTTGTTGATACAGGAGACAGATAAATAATGGAGCACAGAACCAGAGTACCTCATAGAGGCAGAGTAACCTCAGCAAAGATATGCGGCTGGAAATCCAGGAAGATTTGCCTGCGGTGGTCTGTTCAATCCAGCCCATTGAACCTCAATCGGCTTGTCTTGCTGCCAGGCCTTCTTTTATTGCTGGCTTATCCTGGTGTAACTATAGCAGGCCCTTCCGGACCAGGTGGGCCTCCACCCATGGTAGAGGTAGCGTCAGTAACCCTGCAGGATGTTAACCCTCCGCAGGAATATGTGGGACATATGGAGGCAGTACAAGCGGTTGATTTACGGGCCAGAGTTGAAGGCTTTCTGGAACAGGTCGCTTTCAAGGAAGGAAGTGATGTCCACACGGACGAATTACTTTATTCCATCGAGCAGGGGCCGTATGCGGCGCGGGTTGCAGCAAACAAAGCAATGGTTGCCCAAGCCGAGGCGACTCTCTCCAAGTCTCGCCAATACTTGAAACGTGCCAAAACAGTGCGGAGGGGCGGAGTTTCTGCAACAGATCTTGATAATGCCGTAGCCGAGGAACTCCGGGCAAAGGCCCAACTTGAGCAGGCAAAGGCCAATCTCACCACATCCCAAATCAATCTTGATTACACATCTATCTCTGCTCCAATAGGTGGTCGCATCGGCCATACTGAGTATACCAAAGGGAATCTGGTGAACGCTGCTTCCGGGGTACTGTCTCGCATTGTTCAGCTCGATCCCATCCGGGTGGTTTATTCCATTAGTGAAAACGATCTGGCTGCTATCCAGATGACTCTGCATGATGTCGGCCAAAATAAAGAAAATCCCAAGTTAACTCCACGACTCAAGCTTGCGGACGGGAAAATCATCGAGGCTGGAGGTCAGATAGATTTCGTCGACAACCAGGTGGATCCTGCCACAGGTACCATTGCCGTACGAGCATTGTTCTCTAATCCTGACCACACACTGTTGCCGGGTCAATATGTCACTGTCATGGTGAGTCGCAGCGCCCCTATGATGATGCCGGTAGTACCGCAAGCCGCAGTACTGGTAAACCAGCAGGGCCATTATGTAATGATGGTGGACAAAGAAAATAAGGCGGTTGCCCGTCCTGTCATTGTTGGAGCAGTCGTAGGGAATATGCAGGCAGTTGAGTCAGGGCTTAACGCTGGTGACACAATCATCGTCCAGGGGATTCAGAAGGTTCGTCCCGGACAAACCGTACAGTTCGCGCCCGGCAAGGCAGAGGGGCAATAGCCATGTTTTCACGGATCTTCATTAATCGTCCTCGCCTGGCAGCAGTGGTCTCGATATTTATCACACTGATCGGAGTGATTGC
>JAOZLO010000481.1 GCA_029934775.1 Desulfocapsaceae bacterium | reverse complement strand
AACTTGTATTCTCCCGGTCCAAAACCTATTGTCGGTATTCCCATACTTACAGGTGTTACTGCATTGGTACTGAAATCCCAGAAGTCATATTCGACAGGTTGGCTTCCAAAATTTTCCTTATAGGCTGAGATACATGCCTTAGTCAGTTCATGATCCAGGTCAATTGTCCATGCCGTATGGAACGGCTCATATATAATATCCATCCCTGTCCAGCTTTTTCTGTGAAGTGTTCCCACCTCCCATGTTGCATTTTTACCCTTTATGATCTGATCCATTTCTTTTTTGACACCATCCTCAGTCTCCCCCGGTACCATTCTTCTATCTAAATATACTTCACATTCAGAGGGCACAGCATTGAGAGATGGACCGACACTTGAAATTCTCGACATCACCAGCGTCCCTTTCATTCCATCTTTTTCTGTAAATCCTTCATTCATTTTTTCTACTCGCTGGATGACTTCAGCCATTTCATAAATTGCATTTATCCCTTTTTCAGGCGCTGAACCATGAGCCGAAATGCCATGCGTTTTTATGGATATCTGAGCCTTACCCTTATGGCCAAGTGAAATTTTATTTCCGGAAGGTTCACAGATGATCATGTAATCCGGCTTGAAATTACGTTCTTTAAAGAGGTGTTTCAAGTTTTCCCCATCGCAATCCTCCTCAAACACAGTGCAGGAAACATAAATGGTCTTGCCGGAATCAAATCCCATCTGTTTTGCAATCGCACCTGCATAAATTGAAGCTGCGGCTCCTGATTTCATATCCACGGAACCCCTGCCATGAAGGCATCCATCTACAATGTTACCACTGAATGGTGAAACATCCCATTTAGGGCCATCGGTTACATCAACCGTGTCAATATGGGAATCAAACATCAGTATTTTTTCGCCATGTCCTATTCTTCCGACAAGATTGCCCATTGAATCGATAACGACTTCGTCATAGCCAAGCCCATTCATCTTTTTCTGAATGAACTTCACAATTTCTTCTTCCTGCCCGGAAACGCTTTTCATCCTTATGAGGCTCTGAGTGAATTCAATAAGTTCCTTTTCCATTTCCGGTGTAATTGTACTTGGTTTGTTCATCATTCACCTTTCTTGTCTTGTTGGTACATTACAAAACCTCAATCTGATAATTTGGGGAGATCAGAGCGCAAGTATTTTGAAAACTGTTCTTCTCCTTTAAGCTGCATACGAAGGTCGATTCGACTTTTCTGTTTGAGCTCGGCAAAGGGGATATTTTTTTTCAGCACCTCATGTTCATAGAGTAATTCATCAACATGACCACTTGCGATTATCCTCCAATCCAGGGGAGGAAGATTCTCAGGGCCTATTGCCTTGTTATGCAATCGAATAGTCGTGGTACAGTTTTGTGTAAGGGCATTATAAAATTGAGGCTGGTTGATAAGTTCGTTCATTTTGGCAATATAGCTGTCCAGCAGGTCACGGGAGTACTGCTTTGACACATTGAGCCTGTAGGCATAAACCCTCTCTTTTCTAAAATTAGTACGAAGTCCAATGATATCTTCTTCGTCAGCCGCAACATAAGAGAGTTCGAATTGTTTAAAAAATCCTTGAATTGCGGAATAATTCTGGGTTTTATCTTTGCGGGTCTCAATCGAGATGGCCAGGTGGTTATTGTCTCCAAAATCCCAGCTGAGTATGGTATGGGCGATATGGTCTGAAGACCAGTAGGAAAGAAAAAGATCAAGCCCCTGAAGCATCTTCAGATCATATTTTCTCCTTTCCCATTGCTCTTTAATAATTTCGCCATCTCCTGTATAGCGAAAATCACGTACATTGTGCATAACCAGTCTATCCCCCAGAATTTCTCCGTAAGAAATCATGGCCACATCGGCAGCCCAGTCTTTGTTGTTTGTCGGTTCCAGAGTCTGCCACCAGATAAGCAGGCTTCCGAAAACAACCAGACAAAGGGCAACCCCCTTTTTAAAAGAATGGGTGAGCAGGAATGCACTGGGCAGAAGGAGAGCAAATAGACAGGCCAGTAATATTTTCATCCATTCAGGGCCCGATCCCGAATAAAAGAGCGCCAGACAGCTCCATCCCCATGCCGGAATAATAATGCAGAAAATTATCCATTTAAACAGCACAATCATTTTCCTTTCTTACCCCTCATTTTTATCCACTATGCTCCCACTCACTCCGCTTCCGGTTAGCATACAACTTTCATATAAACTTCTTGATAAATTTTCAAGTCATATCAGGAAGAATGATAGCATCGTAAAAACCTCTTCATCTGGACTCTGGCAGCTCGCTTACCTGCTTCACAGCCGCAAGTTTAATACCATTGTGAAGTTAGACAGATTTGTTGCAGTATATACCTTTATTGGTTACCTTCTCCCCTTTGAGAAAAGTTTGACAATGAATGAATACAGAGGGATCATCGTACACCATGAAGAACAAAAAATATGAAACAATAGCCTTTCAGGGAATGTCAGGCGCCTACTCCGATCTCGCCTGTCGGATGGCCTACCCTGAACTCAAAACAGTACCCAGTGTCTCATTTGATACAGCTTTCCGGGCTGTCCATGAAAGGGCAGCAGACCTTGCCATGATTCCTGTCGACAACACTCTAGCTGGACGTGTTGCAGATGTCCACTACCTTATTCTTAATGGAAAACTCTATATCATAGGAGAACACTTTCAGCTGATACGCCACTGCCTGCTGGGACTTCCCGGCGCCAGAATTGAAGAACTGACAGATGTGCACAGCCATGTCCATGCAATTCCGCAATGCAAAAAGATCATTGAAGATCTCCAACTCAACAGGCATGTGGTTGCAGATACTGCAAAAGGAGCATCTGATATAAAAAAATGGGGCGACAAAACTCAGGCGGCAATCGGTTCCGAGTTGGCAGCGGATATTTATGGCCTTGAAATTTTGAAAAAAGATATTCAGGATGCTGCTCACAACACCACCCGTTTTCTTATATTCTCCCGTGAAAATGGCGTCCCAAATTTTGAGGAAGGAAAAAAATTTATTACCAGTTTTATTTTTGAAGTGAGAAACATTCCGGCAGCACTGTATAAGGCGATGGGTGGTTTTGCGACTAACGGTGTGCAAATGGTTAAACTGGAAAT
>JAOZLO010000480.1 GCA_029934775.1 Desulfocapsaceae bacterium | reverse complement strand
GAACATCATTTTAAAAAACTTGCACATATGGATCTGCCCCAGGGCTGGGTAACAAAAGGAACACTATCATGACAAATAAGATAATCACAGACCAACTTGTACATTACGCAAAAAGAGCCTACAATAGAGGTCTTGTCGGGGGTACAGGGGGGAATTTCAGCGCTCGCACAGGAGATCAGAGGATGCTCATCACGGCTTCCGGACTCTCTCTTGGCGACACTTCTTCAGATAACCTGATCGACATGGATATTACATCTTACCAATGGAAACCAAATGAAGATTATGTACCATCCAAAGAATACCTGTTTCACGCCGATATCTTGCGGCTGCGATCTGATGTCGACGCAGTGCTGCATATTCATCCACCCTATGCAACGGCCTATGCAGTCCTGAAAAGAGATATCCCGATGGTAACTGATGCTGCATTCAAACAACCACCGACGCCCCGGGTTCCTTTCGCACCTTCAGGAACAGAAGAACTGCAGAAAAATGTTGTTCAAGCTATCGAGAATCATCCGGATTGTAAGGTAGTACTTCTTGAGCAGCACGGTATTATCTGTCTTGGCAGTACTATTCGCTGGGCTTATGATATTGCGGATATGACGGAAGAACTGGCTCGCATTGCCTGGCTCCAGGAGATGCTTTGCGGCTCATCCTTTAAGCCTTTACGCCCTTAAACCCGTTTTTAAGGTAATGCAATTTTCTAACCGGACACTGCTGATAATTACTGGGAAAATGCGCAGGATTCTATATGTTCTGTACTTACACCGACAAAAGAGTTTTCTATAACAATCTTTTGCTGGAGCCATTTTTCCCCTGCGCGTATCACTGCAATCACATTTGCCTGGGTTATTGGAATATAGCGTTGTTTACTTTTACTCTTGAAGAGTCCATAAAAAACGCCCTGAATATAGAAAAAACCATTACCACGAGTGTGAGTAATAATTTTTACAATTGAGGATTTTTCTTTTGTTTTAGCTTTTAACATCGCTGCCCTGATTTTCTCATTATCATCTCCGGCACTGGTGAGGGCGTCATGAAAAAAGAATATATCTGAAAGTTTAACCTGAAGCTTTGGAAAGTCCCCTAGCTTGGTATCTCCGGAGAGTATAATTTTTGCTTCATAAAGAAGGAGTGCATCTTCAAAACTTTTTTCAGCGGGATCAGCCCAGAACATACTGGCGCTGTTAAAAATATCTATGGTTCTAAGAGAAACGTTTCCAACATCGATAAGGCCTGTATATACCTTGTTGGGGGTGTGCAGTGTTATGCTGCGCTGATTGGGAATCATAGGTTTCACTCCACTAACGTGTTTTCAGGAGAAGTCAATTCTTCATCTGCTTCATCATTTCCTGCATTTTCTCCATCATCTCCTCCATCTCTTCTTTGGACGGCATAGCATTCCCCCCAGATGCTTCTCCATCTCCCCCCAGACTGTTGTTCATTAATGCCCCAAAATCCGGCATACCAACTGCTTCCGCCATGGAAGCAACCTCTGTATAACCTTCTGGAATAACAAACAGAGACTGGTCCAGCCTACCTACCTTTATGTTTTCCAGATGTGTAGTCATCTTACCCATAGGTGGAGGGAGTGTTATTTCTGTTTTAACCGGGTAGTTCAGTTTTTTTGAATACCACAATTTCATATGAGTCGGGGGCTGAGATTGCGGGGTTTGCAACGTTCCTTCATATATCTGACATTTATATCCGGACAGAGACTCTTTGCCGATTTTTTTCATATTATTTGCCTTAATCCAGGACTTGAAATCCCCTGCAGCAGCCACCGGATTTTCGTCTTTGATTTCATCGATATTAGAAACATGATATTTCTTTGTATTGGTAAAAATCTGATAGACCATCGGTCCTTTTATTATAGATATCATTCCCATCATATCATTTCTGGTCACATCTGGATTTTTATAATATATTTTCCCGCTCATCTTGCCTGTAATCATTTGAGAAATCATATCTGCAGAAAATTCTGCTGCTAAAAGGCCTGCAGCAATGGCAGTAATAAAAAGAATAATTGAACCCTGAATAAGTTTTTTCATGTACACAAATCTCCTGTTTGCAATGAGACAACCTGAAACACAAATGAAACCACAGATAGTATTGAAATTGTAAAATAATTAGCCATAGACAAGCTCACCACCGGAATACCCGAGCCCCCCTGCACATGCAAGACAGAGCAAATAAAGAAAAAACATCTTTTTGGGCTCTGCACCTCTGCTTTTCGATATTACTGAGATCATAAGCAAAATCGTGAGAAGTGTACCCAGCCCCATTTTAATAATAATAAACAAAATCCATTCCCCATCCATGAACTGAAGCCAATCCAATGTCCCGGCAATCAGTACAGGAATGACACCCAGTAAGGCCAATACAGAACAATGATATGCTGTTCTGTTTAAATTTTTTCCCTGCCATAATAATCCAAAAAATGAAAAAACAACCATACCGATTATCATTCCCATCGGCACATGGGTAAGCATTGGGTGAAGCGGATGGTTGAATCCGAATTGCGCTAATAGTGCGTAAAATTTTTCAATCATATATTTCCCCTATAATACCTTAATCCTGAAACCCTGTTATAAAAAAATAAAAAATAAGCACCCTTATGAAGCCAGGCCATAAACTCCGACTTCGAGTCAGGAATTTTTCAAACATTACAGACATGACTTTACCATCAAGGTGTTTATCCCCCCCTTGTGGGGTGTTGACATTGACAGCTATTCACGTTTATCAATAGTTTTTAAGTTATGATAACGGTAAGTTGAGATATCCATGGGAACATGTTAATCATTATCCGATAATGATACGCTTTTTTTTCGCTTTAATGGGTACTTTGCAAAATTAAAGTGTACAATAAATTTGTTTTTTATGTATATACCTATGCATAAAATAGGTTACCAATCGCCCATGGCGACGTAATACTCCCATACCCCATTTTTTTTCTTCAACCACAGCGATATGGAGATGTTGTATATGAGGCTCATGTTCTTACCAGTTATCACAGCTTTTTCCCTTTTCCTGATAAGTACGCCGTTTATCGCAATAGCCGGGCCGGCAAATGGCGATATTGAATGGTCTACCCTGCTCATGGG
>JAOZLO010000071.1 GCA_029934775.1 Desulfocapsaceae bacterium | reverse complement strand
ATATTTGCATATCATCAATAACTGTTTCGGAATTGCAGTATGGTGCATGTAAAAGTAAACAAATCAAGAAACACTTAAAAAGACTAGATGAATTTCTGATCCCCTTTGAAATCATTTCATACGATGAAAGTGCGGCGAATTACTACGGGAGAATACGTTCTTATCTAGAGAAACAAGGTAATGTAATTGGGCCTCTGGATATGCTGATTGCAGCCCATGCACTAAGCGAAAATTTAACCCTGATTACAAAGAGTGAAAAAGAATTCAAACGAGTAAAATCATTGAAAGTTGAAAACTGGATAATATGAAGGATAAAGCAGTTACTTCCAATAAAAACAGGCTCGATGCACTTCGAGAAAGATCTTCTTCCCAAGAAATAGGTTCTTTTCTCAAGGCTGCCAGTGAGGCAAACCTGGCTCAAAGCGGAAGACTTATTTTTGCACTGGATGCAACTATGAGTCGGCAACCAACCTGGACCAGAGCCATGACTATCCAGTCTTCAATGTTTGATGCTGTGGGCAAGAGGGGTGGTTTGTCGGTACAACTGGTGTTTTTCCGGGGCTTAGATGAATGTCGTGCTTCGAAATGGGTCATTAATGCAGCCGCACTGCGTAATCTGATGCTCGATATTAAATGTCAAGGTGGACATACACAGCTAGCCAAAGTTCTCAACCACGCCTATCGTGAAACAGAGAAAGCAAAAGTCTCGGCACTGGTTTTCATCGGTGATGCGCTGGAGGAGAGTATAGATTCTCTCTGTCAGAGAGCGGGGAAGCTTGGTTTAAAAGGGGTGCGCTGCTTTTTCTTTCAAGAGGGGCATGACGCAATGGCTGAAAATGGCTTTCGTGAAATGGCCCGACTTACAAGTGGCGCCTATTTCCTGCTTGGGCCTGATTCGGCGAAGGAACTTGCCGAGCTTCTCGGTGCGATTGCCATTTATGCGCGAGGAGGATTGAAAGCTCTTTCAAACAGCGGCAAACGCGAGGCGCGTTTACTCATTGAGCAAATGAAGGAACGATAGTTTAATGGTATTGTATATTATATTTCTGTTATTTGTGGTGATCGGTTTTTGCTGGCTGATTCTTACTCATCCAGCCCATAAAAGTGCAGCTTTTCTGACAAGCTCCGGGCCGGTTATTCTCATAGCAGCAGGAGGTCTGTTAACCCTTTTGCAGCGGGGAGTGATTGGAATGCCTCTGATAGTTTTCGGTCTTTCATGGTGGCGGCGAAGTCATTCGACGCGACAGGCCAGCCATTCTGGCGGACAAAAATCAACAGTCAGTTCGGCGGACCTTGAAATGGAACTTGATCATGATACCGGAGAAATTGACGGAACGGTACTTACAGGTCGTATGAAGGGTGCTCGTCTTTCTTCGCTGAACGAGGAGGAGGTATTGTCGCTTTACCTGGAAATTTGTTCCGATGCAGACAGTACCGCATTGCTCGTATCATTCCTTGATCGCTACCACTCCAATTGGCGGGAACGTGTTGATCCTGATTCTTTCAGGGAGCAGGACGGTGGGTCGAGTTTTGACAGTATGACCAGGCAGGAAGCATACCAGATACTTGGCGTTGAGCCTGGTGTCTCACAACAAGAGATCCACGAGGCCTGGCGGCGACTCATAAAAGGGGTTCATCCCGATAGTGGAGGTTCAGCATTTCTGGCCACCAAGATTAATACTGCCAGAGATATTCTTCTGGACCAGGAGGTCGGCTGAAAATGCTATTTCGTCCTAACTCTTCGTTATTTACAGAAAAATAAGCACAGCTATATACTTACTTTTGGAGACTGCTATGGATAGAACAGTGATAGTCGTTTTTTTTATTGTGGTGACCATGTTTACCGGTTGCGCCAATTTGGGCCAGAAAAAGCGGTTCAGCACAAATAGCAATGGCACGGTTCTCGATACGGCAACCGGGCTGATGTGGTCCGGTCGTGATAACGGTGCCAGCATCAATTACCCGGGAGCAATTGAGTATTGCCGGGAATATCGCGGCGGAGGGTTCGATGATTGGCGGATGCCAAGCCAGGAAGAACTCAGCCAGCTCTTTAAAGCAGGAATAGACAACAAGGGTAAGGGGCAAATTGTTATAACTGATAACTGGGTATGGGCCATGGAGATCAGGGATTCTGAAGCGGCATTCTGTAGTTTTGTCAGAGATTACTGTGGTTGGATAGAGCAGTATTCATCTTTTACCCAGAGAGCTCTGCCGGTAAGAGACAGCAAATCTCAACCTGCCAACAGTGATGCTGCTGCAGTCAAAGCAAGAGCACCACAGGCAGCAGGCACAGAGGCAGGAGGTGTGGAGGGCAATGAAGTGGAGCAGCGGCTCATTCTCATTAAGCGGATGTATGATAATGATCTTCTGACCAGAGAAGAATATGACAAAAAACGAAAAGAGCAGTTGGAAAAGTTATAGGGAAGACTTCTCAGCTGAATATTACTTAATATCAGTGATTCGCATTATAACTTCTTCGCCAAAGTCAACAGAATGTAATAATTTAACAATTTGCCGACCTACAAAAGCAGGGCTGAGCAATTTACCATTTTCTTTATACTCCTTGAACTGATTGACTAATACGAAATCGTCGTCATTCGATGAGCGGATTGTCTGTTGTAACTGTGTATCAACGACACCTGGTGCTAAAGACACAATCTTAACATCTTTATTACCTTCTTTTATATCTGCATTTGTACAACTGCTGAACATATCAAGCCCAGCTTTAGATGTGCAATAAACAGTCCAGCCTTGAATCGCTTTTCTTCCAGCACCAGATGAGATATTTAAAATTCTTTGAGTAACTTTTCCATCCATTTGACCCTGAATTGACTCACATATCTTCATAAATTCCGCCTGTAAAATCATGGGTGCAATGAGATTTACATTGATACTTCTGATTATTTCATCAGGATCACATTTATACACTGGTTTTATCGGATCGATCAGGCCAGCATTGTTGATCAGATACAGACCCTCTACAAATTGGCAATCGATCTTACTTGCCCATGATCGAATAATCTCTGCTATTGTATTAACATCATTCAAATCAACTGATTCATAGACAAGAGCTACTTCTTTCTCTTTTGCTTCATGTATCAAAGACTTATTGATACTCCTTGATAAACACAATAAATGAGTATCTTTTTCCAGCAACTCTTTTGCTACATATTTACCAATACCTTTTGACGATCCGGTTATTATATAATATTTCATTCTATCTCCTCCTTTTTATGGCACATAATGCCCTTCGGGCAGGCTGAAGCTTTTTAGACTGTAGGCTAATAGTCTACAGTCTGTCTTTTGCTTAAGGAAAAACTTTGTTTTTCCGATACATGCACATCTACAACACAAATTATGTTGTTCAATTTGATGAGCTGAACAAATCTTAACAGAGATTCATGGGCGCGTCCGAGGGAGAAAAAAGGCTAAGACTGCGGCAGTCAGAGTTGCGGCAGCACACATCCCAAAGGCTATATGGAAAGTGCCGGTGGCATCCGCTAGAAATCCTGCTAACGCAGGACCAATGATCTGCCCTGTCCCGAAAAAGAGGGTAATGAATCCGAACGCCTTGGCGGCTTGAGTTGGTCCCAGATAATCCCCCACGGTTGCGGCCATTATTGTGGGTACACTCCATACCGAGATACCAAATAGGGCAATGGAGACATAGAGCCATGCCGTAGGAGAATGTATCCCAACCAACCCGTAAGCCAGAGTGAACAAAGTGAAGACCGTCAGCAAACCAGTGCGACGCCCCCAACTGTCAGAAAGCCAACCGAACAAGGGCCCGGAAAAAATACTTAAAGCACCCACTACCGCCCAAAAATTTCCGGCGACCTGTTCGGAGAAACCATGTTCGTCCACCAGGGCGGTGACGATAAAGGTGGCGTAAACAACATAAGTGGCACCAAAAAGTGCATAGATCGACCCCAGATGAATCATGATCCATTTGGGTTTTCTGGAGTGACTATCACTCGCCTCGGCTGCAATATTCAAAGAGGTTCCCCTTCGGCCCAGGGGGGTTGTCCCTTTTTCCCTGGGATCGTTGCGCAGCAGTACCACGGTCATTATGGCTATCACCACTACAACCACCCCCATGGTAATCCACCCGTAGCGCCATCCTTCCATGCCGAACCGAGTGTTAATCCAGGGTATATAAAGACCAGCACCAAGAATGGCAATACCGTTGCCTGAAATCATGATCCCGGCTGCACGTCCCCGGGCCTCTTTTAGATACCAGTGGGACACCAGGCCCATAAGGGGCACATTACTCAACCCACTGCCGATACCAGTGGCCGCGTACAGGAGTAAAATCTGCAAATAATGCTCAGCGTAGCCAACCAGCACCATGGTGATGCCCACCAGCACAAGTCCCAGAGTAATGGTCAGGCGGGCACCCAGATGTTGGGTTACGTAACCGGCCAATGCCACGGCGAACATGTAGCCTATGAAATTTCCGGTACCGATGAACCCCATGTGTACATAGCTCAAATCCAGAGCAGTGCCCATGGCAGGCAGTAACATTCCTAATGCAAACCGGCCCAATCCGAGACAGGCGAAAATCACTGCTGTCCCGGTAAGGGCAATCACCCAGCCATAATGCAGGTTTGTGGATCGACGAGTGGAAGCAGTTTGCATGGGTCACTTAATCATCATCGTCCACTTTCGCGGTTTGGTCGATTGGCAATTCGCACTGACTGATGATCTGGATCAGCGTGGCGAACACATCTGTCAGGCGTAGTATGCCGATAACTCTGTTATTGTCGACAACCAGTAGCGACTGGTGTTTGCCCATGACAAACTGATGGATGGCTTCATCAAGGGATGCGTCCTGACTGACAAATTCACCTTCTGCCAGCGTATGCATGATGTCACTTACTTTAATGAGGCTGGTCTTTTTACAGATGTCTTCCAGGGGGAGTTGCCAGAGATGAAGATCTTTCATCATGGTTTCGATGGTTTTCTTGCCTAACCCCCAGTGCTTTATTTCTGGGGGCGTTTCCGCGTTACGATATCCTGGTTCAAGGCCACGAATAACGTCAATCTGGCTCAGTTTTCCAATGACCTGGCTGCCATGATCTAGAACCAGAATGGCCCGGTGCGTGTAACGTGTTCGATCGAATCCGGCCTGGGCTTTTTCCAAGGCCATTATGGCATCATATAGCGAAGCATCCTGGGAAACCGTGGCGTATTCGGCAAGAGGTACCATGATATTCTTGATCTTTATGGCGCGCATTTTCGGACCTCCGTCTTAAGCGTGTTGTCGTTAAAGTCATCGCTGTCTTTCTTCTGTCAAACGACGATAATTGAGAGATCGTTATACTTCCCACAGTCCCAGCGTAATAAGATCATCTCTTAAAGAATCGATTTCGTTGTTTACTTGATCTTTCCATTCTTCCATTTGACTCTGTCGTTCAAGAAATGCTTTTTCTCTCTCGCTGGTGTCTGTATCCAAACCAAATGTAGAAAGATCAAGACCCACATTTGCATCGCCAACGCTTTCCTGCCAATCTGATAATTGCACATATCCACTTTTGAGAGAGGTTGCAATTTCAGAGTCATCAGCACGTTGTAATGCCTGAATTATTGCTTTTTTTATTTTCCATTTGGGGTATGGAAGCTTTGTTGCATCAGCTACACCTCCAGGCGGTGGACCACAGTTAATCATTGTGCTTCCATATTCTTGTACTATTTCGTTCATTTCTTCCAATGGCATATCTTGCGATACAATCTCATCTTTTCCATCATTTGGGGGTTGTTCACCACTTGCAGCTATGTCTGTTTTGATGATTTCAATCTCACCATCTGGCTTTTCACTCATGGTCCATCCACAATCATCACAAACATATTCATCATAATAAGAATTGTAGTTGAGGTTTAATTTACCGCATCTAACGCATCCCTTGTCATATTGTTGAACTGGTTCTTGATTTTTGATGGAATACATTCTGTCAAACAAACCCATTATCGTCTCCCCTCTGCTGTTGCAGTACTATCCTTCTGGAATTATAAGTATAAAACGAAACTATATCCTACAGTAAGCTCCCATTTTCCGCTATTGTTGATTTAACCAGATCAGATTCTGGAATAATGGTCACAAATTGGTTTACAGGTGGAAGAGTGTCAGTACTTTTCCAAAGGGATTATATTGATTTTCTTATCCTATACATGTCCATAATATTCCCTGTGGGAGATCACGGAATAAGCATAGTCTAAAAGTGTTCCCCAGCTGAAAACAGGCAGATCAATCGCCTGTTGTATAGCTCTGGCAAACGGCTGCATTCCGGTACATTCAAGCATGACAGCACTGATGTCAGGATGGGCCCGACAAAATTTTTTACAGACTGTTATCATTTCTTTTTCTGCCTTGTCATAATATATTTCGGGAATTTCCGGCCTTTTTTCAGGATCCCAGAGGTTGTCAAATTCAGGGCACTCATATTCGTCCTGGGCACCGGCAATAACAAAATTACTGGTAAGATCAATCCCTACATTGGTTAAATGCGTATCGGTTAAGAACCTTTTCTGGGCGCAGACTATGCCTACTTTCTTTTTGGGACCGATCAAATGCTGAATAAAAGGAACCTGCAGCAGACTGGACATGAAGACCGGTACATCTACAGAGCCTGCCACATCTTTCTGGAAGTAGGCAAAATAGCCACATTCTGCTGCAATGGCTTTGCATCCCATATTCTCCAGTTTTTTTGCAGCTCTAAGAATGGGTGCCTGGCAGGGGGTTTTGTCCTGTTCCCAGACCAGTGCGTAATTATCGACATCGGTAGCAATCTCATACTGGATAGGGTAGGGAAATGCACTGGCGTTCCTCACGTCTCCCGGGAATCCAGGATAAGCATCGTCAAGAATTATGATGCCAAGTCCCATGCCATAACAGGTGTGGTTTTTACGCGTTTTTGCATACTTAATATTCCGATCACGGTTCTGGTAGTACATTATATTTTCTCCCAAGATTAAGTTGTGAGCGTTTCTGCAGATGGAAAAATCGGGTTCGAAACGCTTTGATTCAAGAAGAATGTCTATTCCCGGATAGTCTCCTGCTAACTTGACAATAGCATCTTAATTTGTTTTATATATCAACTTGCTTAATATTCTGCCATTTTGTATTTTTGTTATTGCGATACAATTGAAGGATTATTTACACTTCTTCACTCAAATTTAGTGCCTTACTTCAGAAAAGCTGTCATAAAAATCAAGAGACCGTGAGTCAGTATTGGGATAAGAAACTTAGGGATACCACCATGGCACTTATCCAGCGATACTGAAAAATTTCCGACTTGTCGGGTTAATTTAATCAATACTACCAGATTTGAAGAAATACACCTCAAGACAATTAATCGACAAACTTGTTTCTTTCGAGACCGTCTCCAGTGAATCCAATCTTCCATTGATTGAATTCGTTCAATCCTACCTGGCTGATCATGGCGTGACCAGTAAGCTGGTTTTTAGTGATGACGGAAAAAAGGCAAATCTCTATGCCTCAGTGGGCCCAATGGAAAGGGGCGGTGTGATTCTTTCCGGCCATACGGATGTGGTTCCTGTTGAGGGTCAACCCTGGGATACTAACCCCTTTCAAGTTGTGGAAAAAAATGGTCGTCTGTATGGCCGTGGTACAGCTGATATGAAGAGCTTTATGGCAATAGCCCTGGCTCTTGTCCCAAAAATGCTGGAAAGAGGTTTGCGAAAACCGATCCATTTTGCTCTTTCGTATGATGAGGAAATTGGTTGTTTCGGGGCCCCCTCCATGATCGATGAAATGGCAGAACTCCTGCCGCTTCCCATGGCGGTTATTGTGGGTGAACCGACCAGTATGAGAATTATCAATGCCAACAAGGGAATTGGCTATTATACCACCACTGTCACCGGATTTGAGGCGCACTCCAGTCAGGTTGATCGGGGTGTCAGTGCAGTTATGACAGCGGCCCGCCTTGTCACTTTTTTGGAAGATATGATGCTTGACAACCGGCGTAACCTCTCTCTGGATTCTCCTTTTGAACCACCTTATACTTCTGTACATGTGGGTGTGATCAAGGGTGGTACAGCTTTTAATATCATTGCACGGCACTGTTCATTTGACTGGGATGTTCGTACTATTCCCAGTGAAACACCCCGGGACTATATTGACAAATTGAACAGTCACTGTGAACCACTCATAAAGCAGATGAAAAAAGTTTCAACCGCCTGCGATATTGTTACCACAGTCAACGTCCAGACACCCGGCCTGAAGCCCGAAGAGGAAGGTGCAGCAGAACTCCTGTGCAAACATTTGAGCGGTGAGAAAGACAGTGAAGCTGTTTCGTATGCCACAGAGGGCGGTCTTTTTCAGAAGGTGGGTTTTTCTACTGTTCTCTGCGGACCAGGTTCCATTGACCAGGCTCACAAACCAAATGAATATATAGAGATTTCCCAGGTGAAGGTCGCCGAGCTTTTTATGAGTAAGCTAATAGATCATCTGGCCTGAACAGGCTGTTGATCACAAATGTTACAGATAGAGAAAAGGAGAAAGTATGAAAACATTTACCAAACGGTTGCTGGCGTTAACAGCGCTTGCATTCTTTGCTGCCTCACCTTTGCAGGCAAAAACATTTAAATGGGCATTTCAGGGAGATGTGCAGTCTCTGGATCCCCATGCGCTCAACGAAACATTTACCATGGGTTTTATGGGCAATGTGTATGAAGGACTTACCGCCTACAGTGGAAACCTCGAACTCGAACCCGCCCTTGCCGAATCATGGTCCAATCCGGAGCCGACAAAGTGGATCTTCAAACTCAGAAAAGGAGTGAAGTTTCAGGAAGGCGGAGATTTTAATGCTGATGATGTGATTTTTTCCTGGAAACGTGCTCTCAGCACAGGTTCTGACATGAAGGGCCGCGCCGGTCTGATCAAAGATATGAAAAAGATAGATGAGTATACGGTGGAAGCAACTACGCCTTTCCCTAATCCAATTCTCATGCAGGAATTGGCCTGGCTCTATGTTATGGACAAGGAATGGTCCGAGGAGCATAAAACTACTGAAACCACCAATGTTAAGGGTGGAGAAGAGGGCAATTATGCCAACATGCATGCCAATGGTACCGGCCCCTTTATAATTACTAAACGTCAGCCGGATGTACGAACTATTTTTATACGCAACGACGGCTACTGGGGAAGCCCCAAAACTAATGTAACTGAAGGGATTTTCACACCGGTTAAACAGGCTGCAACACGTGTGGCTGCATTGATTTCAGGTGAAATGGATCTCATCTACCCCGTTCCTGTCCAGGATTGGAAACGACTTGAAAGTGCGGCTGGCGTAAAACCTCTGTCCGGCCCCGAAGCTCGCACTATCTTCCTCGGCATGGACAGCTCGCGCGATGAACTGCTCTATTCCAACATCAAAGGAAAGAACCCTTTAAAAGATGCACGGGTAAGGGAAGCTTTTGCTCATGCCTTAAATCTTGAAGCCATTCATAAAAAGGTTATGAGAGGCGCGTCCACTCCAGCCGGTCTGATGGTTGCTCCCCAGGTCAACGGTTTTAGCGAAAAACTGAATACACCTTATAGTTATGATCCTGAGCTATCAAAAAAACTGCTTGCAGAGGCGGGTTATCCGGATGGTTTTGAGATCACCATTGACTGCCCCAACAATCGTTATGTAAATGACGAAAAAATCTGTCAGGCCGCTGCAGGAATGCTCGCCAAAATAGGGATCAAAGTGGAAGTTTTTGCACAGCCGAAATCGAAGTATTTTGCTAAAGTGCTTGCCCAGAACAACTACGATACCAGTTTCTATCTGCTGGGCTGGACCCCTGGTTCCATGGACAGTCACAATGTGCTGGTCAATCTCCTGAGCTGCCAGAACAAGGAGAAAAAAATGGGGACCTTCAATTTTGGTAATTACTGCAATGCAGAGGTTGATGCTTTATCCGATAAAATCGGCTCTGAAACAGATCAGGCTAAACGTCAGGATATGATTGATAAAGCTTTCAAAATCGTAAAGGATGAGGTTGGCTACCTGCCAATTCACCAACAACCGCTTTCATGGGGCGTTCGTGATGGTGTCAGTGTCGCCCAGCGTGCTGACAATGTTCTTGACTTACGCAATGTTGTAATAGAATAAATGATAACGT
>JAOZLO010000479.1:2416-3106 GCA_029934775.1 Desulfocapsaceae bacterium | reverse complement strand
CTCGCGGACTTATAAAAGTGTACACACCATTCACATCCACTTCCCAGACCTGTTCAGCTATATTGTCAACCAGTTGACGATATAACCTCTCACTCTTTAATAGTTGCTTCTCTGCCTGTTTTTTTTCAGTGATATCCCTGGTAACAGAAAAAATGAGGTCCTTTTTGCCTATATTTATCAGGCGTGCAGACATCAGACCCGTCTTGATCTGCCCATCTTTTCCTCTGAACCCTGCTTCCATATTTGTTACAATTCCATCTCTTTTAAGCTCTGAAACCAAGCGCTCTCTATCTTTGATGTCATTCCAGATATTGAACTCCAGCGAAGATTTGCCAATAACTTCATCCCGGCTGTAACCCATTATTTTGGTAAAACCTTCATTTATGTCTATATAAACACCGTCTTCAGCCCGGTTAATATTGATCGCATCAGGGCTTGTGCTGAATGACGCTCTAAATTTTTCCTCACTTCTGGACAATTCCTCCTCAGCTCTCTTACGAACAGTGACATCATGAATAATTGAGTGGAGGTACGTGTGTTGTCCATATTCTACAGGCCCGGAAAATACCTCCACATCCCTTATCTCTCCAGAGGCCAACTTGTGTCGAAAAGAAAAAACCATTCTCCCCATAGATTTAGCAAGATTCATTTGTTCTCCAACTACATCTTTAGACAATACATTGATCTATG
>JAOZLO010000479.1:0-2406 GCA_029934775.1 Desulfocapsaceae bacterium | reverse complement strand
GCCTCTTCTGTCGGCATAAAATCAAAGGGTTTTTTTCCAACAACCTCTTCCGGCTCAAGTCCGTATACATCAAGAGTCCGCGGGCTTATGCCAGATTCATTTCTTCTCCAACTACATCTGTAGACAATACATTGATCTCTGAAATTTTGAGCAAGGTTAACTCTTTTTTGGAATAACCGTAAAAATCACAGGCTGCTTTATTCGCCTCAACTATAGCCCCGCAAGTGGGATCTATAATCAATTTTATCGCCTGGTTCGTCTCAAACGTTTGTCGGTACTGTTTTTCCTTTTCACTTAACTCTTTAAACATCAGGCTGTATGGTTTTGTCAGACCAGTGTAGATAAGGGCTCTATAGATGAGGTAGAAAGATACGATTTTAAATATGTGGCCAACCAGATTCGAAAACCCATAGACACTGATATAAAATGTAAATGCCAGTTCTGCACCGATGGTCAAAACAATTGAAGCACAAAGTGCTTTTACAACAAAAGGATCAAATTTATTTCGTCTTTGAAACAGGAGATAGAGCGAGGCAAGTAAAATCAAAGAAATTACGTATTCACTCACCTTCTTAAACGGGGTCAATCCAGCACCTTCAACAAAACAGACAGGGAAAATGTTCCAATAAAATATTACTGCCAATAAACTGACAGTAAGGAATAAATAGGTATAAAACAGTTGCTGAACCCTGAGTTTTCTTGCTATAAAAAACGGTGCTATTAACAAGGTAATGCTTTCCGTATAGCGTGCTGCTATCCAAAGCTGGGTAGACAAATTACTCTCCCCATAACCCTGAAAAACACCCATCCCCTTATAGGACAGCATATGGACACCATCCAGAACACCTATAAAGAGATAGGCTATCCCTAAAAACAGAATATAATTATTCTTGACAAATTCTTTCGAATTCCAGGCGATAAAAAAAACAGCACACGCAACTACAATGCTGAAGAGTTCAGCAAGACTGTGAAAAAGGATATAGTTATATAAACTGGTAAGATATAGCCCAAATAGAATGACAATACCGGAGAAGAGCGTTCTCCATTGATACGCAGAAGAAGAAACTACATGCATGAAATTCATCCTGTTGAAATATTTTAAGAATAATTAAAATATCAGTTTTTTTGTTAGAAAAGGCTCTACTCAAATTACTCAACTTACAGTATACTGATTTTTACCAGAAGGTGAAATTCTTTCTATACTTTCAACATACCGTATCTTTCTCTGGACCAGTCACAATGTTTACCGTAACTCTGCAACAATCAGTCTACCCGCACAGATTTCTGCTACTTGTTGACCACTTTTCAAAACTGCAAGACCATAGCATGATGGATGAATATTGCAGCGGGTTGGAAAGATGAACAGCATAATCAACAGCAGTTATTTCACAGAACTGGCAGAACAGAAACCAACGGACATATGCCGTCGGGCGGCATGCAGCTACGATTCAGCGGAAAAAGTTTATAGTGCTGCCTTTTGGACAGACAGCTATTTGATTAATCCAGAAAAACAGACAATTACAGGTATAAATACCAGTTTCAAACCGGTCCATGACTATTTTTATCTCTTTATCATCTACTATCTGCTGAAAGCAAAAGAAGTGAACCTGAATGGCGAGTGGATATCTGAAAAAGATTTCCCAGGTGGCAGCACCTTCTTTCGAGGTCCTCATGATATCCCTACAGACCTGATTTGCAGTCGTTTCAATAACGATATAAGTGCATTTAAAAAACGATGCGGTCAGCTGCAGGGAAGAGATGTAGACATGGGAGATGCCGCTTTTATCTTCGAAATAACACCACGAATCCCAGTAATAGTGCTCTACTGGATGGGGGATGAAGACTTCTCACCGGAGGCTAAAATACTCTTTGACAGGTCAATTATTGAACATCTCTCTCTCGATATCATCTTCGCCCTTGTAGTAGAAATCTGTACAAGAATTGGCAGGGACATCACAAGGCTGGACGATAATGGCAGATAAGAAAAATGGGGGCAGTCCTGATCATTTTGAACTTGGGCAGACAGGTCACCGCCCCTTCTGGGTCCTCAAACTTTCAATCTGCATCAGGGCTCTACATCAGATCGGAGCGGCAGTATTCCTCACTTCTTTTCTTCTAGACGAGTTAAGCGGCCCGCCTCTTCCCTATCTTCTGCTGGCCACAGTAAGCGGCGCAGTACTGCTCGTGTTGGAAGGCATGAGGCACAGACAGATGCACAGAGAACTCTCCGGGCTCTGTACCTTTATTAAACTGGTTCTTCTCGGCGCTGCCTACCATGGTTTCCTTCCTCAAACACCTACTATACTGGCAGTTTTCTTTTTTGCCTCAATAAGCTCTCACGCACCGAAACTCTACCGCCACAGACTACTCTATTAGTAGAATGCCCTGTGCGGGCAGGTGTAAAGG
>JAOZLO010000478.1 GCA_029934775.1 Desulfocapsaceae bacterium | reverse complement strand
GGTCAAAGGTCACCGCACTTATACTGCCATCCATACTAATCACCTCATATTTAAACTTTTTTTGTTTTAACCTTACACATTATCAGCTTTATTTAGTACCCTCCCCCTGAACTTCTGTCATAAAAAACAATAGATAAGCGTAGACTTCGGATAAGCGTAGACTTCGGATAAGCGTAGACTTCGGAATTACTTACCATATTGAATTGATATTATGACAATATTTTCAGTTTTCAGTAATCAGTAATTGATAACTGCACACTGAAAACAGATCACTTTCAATTTGTTTATAGATAATGTTTTATTGTTGTTGTCAAGTGTTTATTTAGCTGCCAAAAACGAACACAACCATGCCTGTCCTCCAACTATCACCACTCATTGTAATTACGTAAGCAAATAAACACATTAAGGGAAACAATTTGGCGATTGTATAATATTATCCGTTTGTATTGTTTTATGCGATGTGATTTTTCAAACAAAAACAAACACAGTCTCTCCCCTCTATCATTCAGCAGTTCTGTTCCCTACTTAAAGGGGAAAAAATATTCTTTCTGACAAAATCGCTTTGGATGTTTATGATGACTAAAAAACTAACACCCCACAAGGGGGTACTGAACTGAGTTACATGGTCTCTGGAGTAAGGTACTAACACCCCACAAGGGGGTATAAGTACCTTGTGGGGGAAAGTAACGACATAATTTCAAAATACACTCTTCCGTTTCTTGTTTTTTATGACAGGGTTTCTGGAGTAAGGTACTAATCTATATGACAAGGAATTTCTATGGCCGGTAAAACTTTGTATGACAAATTATGGGATGAACATCTGGTTGACGAACAGCCCGATGGAACAGCACTTATTTATATCGACAGACACCTCCTGCACGAAGTGACTTCTCCGCAAGCATTTGAAGGGATGCGCATGGCGGGCAGAGAACCGTGGAGGCGCCTGGCAAACCTTGCAACCCCCGATCATAATGTGCCTACAACCAAAAAAGAGCGACTTGGTGGAATTGCTGCCATCAGTGACCCAACTTCAAGGCTGCAGGTACAGACCCTGAATGATAACTGCGCAGATTTCGAAATCAGACAATTCAGCATGAATGATGACCGGCAGGGAATCGTACATGTAATCGGACCGGAACAGGCTATTACCCAACCGGGCATGACAGTAGTATGTGGTGACTCCCACACCTCAACCCACGGTGCTCTAGGAGCTCTCGCCCAAGGGATTGGAACCACAGAAGTCGAACATGCACTTATTACCCAATGCCTCGTACAGAAAAAAATGAAAAATATGCTGGTCAGTGTTAATGGCATATGTGCAGAAGGTGTAACCGCCAAAGATATTGTTCTCTATATTATTGGTCGCATTGGAACTGCCGGCGGTACCGGTCATACCATTGAATTTGGTGGAGAAGCCATCCGGGCATTGTCCATGGAAGGCAGGATGACTGTCTGTAATATGGCCATTGAAGCAGGAGCTCGAGCCGGCCTCATTGGCGTCGACGATAAAACTATTGAATATATGCAGGGAAAGCCTTTTTCACCCGAAGGTACATTCTGGGACAGTGCTGTAACTGCCTGGAGGAAGCTGATCTCTGACAAGGACAGTATTTTTGACCGGGTGGTCGAGATCGATGGTACAGCTATTACACCCCAGGTGACCTGGGGGACTTCCCCGGAAATGGTAGCAGGAATAAACGGTCGTACTCCTACCTGTGATGAAATGACAACTGAAGCGGAAAAAACTGCTCTAAAAAATGCCCTTGCCTATATGGGATTACAAGAAGGACAAAAAATTATCGACATTACTCTCGATCGTGTCTTTATTGGCTCCTGCACCAATTCTCGTATCGAGGATCTCAGGGCAGCCGCTGCGGTTGTTAAAGGGTATAAAGTTGCCTCATCGCTGAAGCAGGCCCTGGTAGTACCGGGGTCCGGCCCGGTTAAACAGCAGGCTGAAGCCGAAGGACTGGATCAGGTTTTCGAAGAAGCAGGATTTGAATGGAGACAACCAGGCTGCTCAATGTGTCTGGCCATGAATGACGACAAACTTGGTGAAGGTGAACATTGCGCCTCAACGTCCAACAGAAACTTTGAGGGGCGCCAGGGTTTTGGGGGCAGAACACATCTGGTCAGCCCTGCCATGGCAGCTGCAGCAGCTGTAGCCGGGCATTTTGTTGATATACAAAGCTGGAGATACAAATAATGGAAATATTTCAAAAACACACGGGACGCGTAGCTCCCATGGATCGGATCAATGTGGATACCGACCTGATTATACCCAAACAATTCCTGAAATCGATTAAACGAAGTGGTTTCGGGGTGAATCTTTTTGATCCGATACGATATCTGGATGAAGGGCAGCCCGACACGGATAACAGTAACAGGCCGATCAATGCAGATTTCCCTTTGAATCAGAAGCGCTATAAAGATGCGACTATTCTACTGGCACGAAAAAATTTTGGTTGTGGTTCCAGCCGGGAACATGCCCCCTGGGCACTTCTGGATTATGGTTTCAGAGTTATAATCGCTCCCAGTTTTGCAGATATTTTCTTTACGAATTGCCTGAAAAACGGACTGCTGCCTGTGGTTTTGTCAGAAGAGCAGGTAGAGCAACTTTTTGATGAACTGGCCGAAAAACAGGGCTATTCGCTTCAGGTTGACCTTGAGGAGGAAAAAATTATCCTGCCGGATGATACAGATATGCACTTCTCCTTAGACCCGTTTCAAAGACATTGTTTGCTCAATGGCCTTGACCAGATAGCCATTACCCTGGAAAAGAGTGACAAGATAAAAGAATATGAAAAACAACGAAGCCGATCGCACCCATGGCTGTTCGCAGACGTTAGTGGTCATATCTGACCTGCCGGTGAAGATTGATGGCGTCGTAAAAACACAAAATAAGCGCAAACTTCATATCAAAAAACTTCGTTTAAAATTATACACATAACCATACCCACAAGATACTTATATCCCCGCATGGAGCATCAACATTGTTACATCCCATCAATGATAGTCGTTTACGATTGACGCACCCTACAGCATCAGGTTATACTATGCTGTTTTTCCTGCATATCGAAGATAAGTAAAAAGGATGCTTCCTCCACTC
>JAOZLO010000477.1 GCA_029934775.1 Desulfocapsaceae bacterium | reverse complement strand
AGAAAAAAGAAAAAAGCTCTCTTTTTAGCCATTTCTACAACCCGGATGGGCGATTTATCATAAGATTAAACTGGAATTCCGGGTAAGAAGTGATCATTTTTGAAACAACACCATTGATATTTTCATTACTTGTCTTGTGAAAGACATATGTAAGAGAAATCTCTTCATCGCATGAAATACTCTGTAATGTCCCATTTTTTAGATAAGAGCTGATTTCCTTTTGGATTTTCTGAATGATTTTATCGGATTCAGCCATTTTTTGTCCACGAACAATAAGCATCCCACCCGCTGTTTTTTTCTGTCTCAGCGGTGAAAAAATATCCATAATATAGAGCGCAATAAGAGAAACAACCCCCAGTACTACAGGAAACACCAGGTTGAATGTTGCACAGGAGAGAGAAGAGGCAACAACAAGCATTATAAAACCAATTTCCTCGGGCTCTTTAATTGGAGTTCTGAAACGAACAATAGATAAGGCACCCAGTAACCCCAACGAGAGAGGAAGCGAAAACTGTATGGTGATAAAAATAACCGTAATCGAAATTGCCAGCAGGGGAAATGCTCTATGGATTTGACTGCCAGTGGCACGACTGGCGAAAAAAAATGTGTATAAGGCTGAAAAAACAAAGGCCGACATGAGTGATGCCATTACAATAAAAACAAAAGCCCAAAAACCGATGTCCTCCATTCTCTGGTTACCAAGACCAGTAAGCACAGAAGTTAACTCGTCCATATTACATCCTTCAAAAATTAGAAATTAAATAAGAAACACAACGTTCATATTTTGAAAAATTTGTCTTTCTTACCATGTTTTTTATTATAAAATGCAATGATTGAGGGGGAGCATCAGAACTACTTTTCACCTCAAACACAGCCATCGGCAAAAAAGTCTTCGTTGGTGGTGGAAGTAACAATTCATTACTTTTTTCCACACGAATATCAAAATCCAGACTCAGCCTTGCTCCAGAAAATAAATCAACAAATCGTTTTCGAATATATGATATCTGGATAAACGGCAGGAAATGCGGAATGTCTTCGCCTCCTTTTTCAGCAAACAGTCCATGCCATTGCTGGTGATATGCAGAAGACAGGGGCATTCTGTCGACCTTATCCTTTCCTGTATGGTATATCCACCTGTTCTTTAGTCTTTTGGCCCCCACCTTCATCTTTTTCTCAAGGAAAAAAGCTGTATCGCCCTCTTTCTGCACCCCTTTCTTCTCTGCCATCTCATACCAGCGAACCCGAAACTTTGTTTTAAAAAAATCACTGTTGATTTTCTCAAAATAGGAGTCTGCATTCAGGGTTTCCAGATAAATACTCTGTACACGAGACTCAGGATACTCTTTATCAATTTTACAGTTCAGGGATAGCCAGGAACCAAGCGCCGGTGATACTAGGTTTGGAAACGTGTATTTTAATTCAAACTCACCTTTTTTATGTAACAGATCGGACAGCATGAGATTGTACCTGAGATTTACAATAATACTGCAGCAACAGAGAAAATATTATGGGAACCGCAACTCTATTTAATAGAGTTCATCATAAACAGGATACTGATTAATTTTTACCGGGTCAATTTCATCCTGTCCAGGTCTTCAAACCAATTTACATAATCGTACAGATCGACCCTGTTTTTTGTCGCGTTTCCCTTGTGGGTTGTCCAATCTTCACCGCTGATGGAATCATACATCAGCATATAACCGCTACTTGAAATGGTGCCACTGAATTTTCTGCCATAATCAAGAGTGGAGGAAGTATAGATCTGCACGGAACTTCCGTTATGCTTGATCTTAGCAGAAATAGCCTGGAATCCTTTATGTCCACTATCATTTATATCAAGAAAACCAGTCCAGTCCGAACCATTCAAATCCGGTCCTACCGGATCGGTACCTGATGGAACATCTGGCAGATCGGGTATATCAGGATCAGGGTCTGGGTCTGGTTCCGGATCAGGGTCAGGATCAGGTAGCTCAGGAACAGGCGGTACTACTGGAGGTACACTGGAATCTGATGAGCTGGAACTTCCCCCGAGGGCTAAGGCCAAAACAGCAACTCCTGCAGCTGCACCACCCATATAAAGCATAGTTAAACCATCAATTGATCCTGTACCTTCCACATGCGGATCTGTTCCATCGACAGTTAATGCTGTCTGGGGTTCTGTTTCCGGGTTCCCTTTGACTGAGGAAACATCTGAAATCTCAACTAATACGGGGTCACTATCTTTCAGAACAGCAGAATCTGCTGCAAATGATACTGGAATATTAAATAAAGTCATACTGACAACCATGAACGACAATATCGAATGTTTAAAAATCCTATACAATAGTGAATTCATTTTTCCCTTTTAATTCCAAATCACACTGTTCTGAGCGCTTGAATCGGATCCATCCTGGCAGCCTGAATCGCCGGATAAAGTCCAAAGAAAATACCAGTAACACATGCCAGAAAAAATGGACCAAACATTGCCAGAGCTGTTATTTTTATAGGCCACCCCGCCATAATTTCGATGGCATTAACACAGATATATCCCGCAGCAAGTCCTATCAATCCGCCACACATGGTAAGCAGTAAAGATTCAGTGAGAAATTGATATGCAATGTCTCTCTCTGTGGCGCCTACAGCCCTGCGAACCCCTATCTCCCGTCTACGTTCCGTCACTGTTGCCAGCATGATATTCATAATGCCTATTCCACCCACCAGTAGGGAAATCCCCCCTATTACCACAAGCACCAGATTGAAAATCCTCTGTGTCGCCAGGGACTGAGATAGTAACTCCAAAGGAACGATTAAATTATAATCAAGAACATTATTATGGGAAAGTGCTAGAGTCCTGCGTATGAGCTTTGCAACGGATTCCACATTTTCACGGCTGTCCACTTCTACAATAATTTGAACCAATGAAGAATGGTTATCAGCAGAAGGGTAGACATTATTCGAATTCTTCTGGATATTCAATGGTAAAAAGATCATATTGTTGAAATTTTCATTGCTTACTTTCGTTGTCTGCATTGTATCAATATCATAATGGGTGAGAATACCGACAACCTTATAGAGGTGATTATTCATCCTGATATGATGACCGATTCCTCCATCTTTATTAAGCCTGTCT
>JAOZLO010000476.1 GCA_029934775.1 Desulfocapsaceae bacterium | reverse complement strand
ACTAAAATTTCAAGATCAGTTATATCTGCTCTTGTAATTGGAGCCCTGGTAATAAAATTATCGGCAATGATTACTCCAAGTGAACGCGTAGGGGAGTAGAGAGGAACAACGACAAATGAATCTTCGCCAAGAGTGTTTATTAAGTCGCGTGATATTGCACCTGCATCCGTCTTGCCGTCAATTACCTGGATAGCTTGTTTTTGATTGCCTGAAAGTATAAGGACATGAGCCTGGTCTTGGATTGGGATTCGCAGAGTTTTGATAATTTTATTTACTTCTCTGTCTTCTGTTATCCTTTTATCCTGTATGGCTGACAGTATGTCATCGAGTTGTAATCCGTCAGCCTGGATGGATTCCCAGACTTTTCCGGCATTTTCACGGGAGGTTGGACCGATTGCAAGTTTTCCCTCAAGGTACGTGCCTTCTTCGTTGTAAAGAGCCATAAAAGCACGATTAAATCTCAATCCGTCATTAGATGTAATTCCTACAAGAATAGCCTGCAGGATAGGGTTGACCTCCACCGTGTTCAGATAAGCGGTGTTCATTTTGAGATTCAGATGATGAAGGAACAGCATTCGTGAGTGAGCTTTCTGGAGCTGTTCCTGGTAGAGTCGGTTGTCGATTGCCAGTCGTCTTTTTATCAATGTGTTTTTGACAGTGTGGTGAAACAGATTGATATTCACGGGTTTAGTCAGATAGTCGTCTGCACCCTGACGCAGGCAGTTGAGAGCTACTTCCAGGGTAGTCGTGCCGGTAACCATTATGATGCTGAGATCGGGATAGGAATGGATGAGGTCTTGAATGATCTCGTTGCCATTTTTGTCCGGGAGACCAATATCAAGAATGGTGAGAGCAATTTTTTTGGTTTCAAGTAATGCAAACAGTTCGGCGGCATTGGAAGCGGTGAGGACCTTAAAATCGTGTGTTTTTAAATAGTGGCTGAGTAAAACAACAATTTCAGGCGAATCGTCAACGACTGCCACATACTCATCAGGAGAGAGCAGGTTGTGGGGGGGAAGAGATGGGAGATCGGTTTGTAAGGAAAAGAGGTCTGTCATGGTTTTAAACCACAGTGAATATTTTTCTCTGTGCTCTCTGTGTCCTCTGTGGTGGGGATGATTATTTGGGTAGATCATGATTGTAACATGAAATCAGGTAAGAGTGTGAAAAAATCAAATAAGAAAAGGTTACAAAATTTACTGAATGGCACTCTGAAAACAGCATATTCTTTCCATTGTGGAAATCAAATCGAAAGCTGTCGATTGAAAATTATAATCAAAGTTGTCATTGCTTCGATAAAATCGTATAACAGTGATCTTTGTTTTACTGTATACTGCCAGGCCAAACAAAAGCATCAGGTCGTTTATCCGAATTTAAGGGGTTATTTTTTTGAAAGAGATCTTTGCCGAGAACGGTACGCTCTCAGAGCACATAGAAAAATATGAACCGCGGGAAGGGCAGATTGCAATGGCGGAAGCAGTCGCCAGAGCTCTGGACGCAGAGACAAATAATTTTGATGAAGAGCGAAGTGAAAATATTCTTGTGGTTGAAGCCGAAACCGGCATAGGAAAAACTCTGGCATATCTTATTCCTGCTATCCTGTCAGGAAAACGAGTTGTCGTCTCCACAGCCACCTTAAATCTTCAAGATCAGATTATAAAAAAAGAAATTCCTCTTGTCTCTGAAATAGTTGGTAAAGATATACCTGTTCTCTGTGTTAAGGGCAGGTCCAATTATCTCTGCCTCTATCGGTGGTTTCAATATCGAAGTAATCCCCAGCTCTCTTTAGTAGATGATCCCTCTGCTCAGAAAATTGAGAAGTGGCTGGATGTGACAGAGACGGGAGATCGGGCCGAACTTGACTGGCTGGGTGAAAGATCAAATTTCTGGACCAAAATATCAGCACAATCGAACCAGTGTCTCGGTGGTGACTGTCCTGAAGTTACACATTGTTTTATAACCAGCTTACGGAAAAAAGCAGGAGCTGTTCGGCTTTTAATTGTAAATCACCATCTGTTTTTTTCTGATCTTGCCCTGCGAAAAGAAGGATATGGTGAAGTGCTGCCTCGCTATGAAGCTGTAATTTTTGACGAAGCACATCATATTGAAAATGTGGCAACCACCTTTTTTGGAAAAAGCTTCAGCCAATATCAGTTGATAGATTTTATTTCCGACATTGAGAGGCAGGCAGGATTTGATCTTCATTCCGTAGAAAAAACAGCTGTCAGTCAGGCTGCCCAGGGACTCAGGCAGCGTATTGATGCGTTTATGACGCTGTTTCCAGCCAGGCCCGGAAGATTTTATCTGCAGGGGCTTATTGATGAACTCACTCATGACAGGTGGGTTGATGAAGTTGAGTTGTTATCCAGTGGACTGGAAAGAGTGCGGGAAAAACTCAATGGTTATGGAGCCTACGGGGAATCGTGGAAGACTCTGGAGAGACGTGGCCATGAATTAAATAAAAAACTGCGCGAGATAGCTTTTGGCTCTAAGGAAGATGAAAAAATTTATGTTCACTGGTATGAAAAAAGAGAGCGCTCTGTTATTTTATCCGCAACACCGATTGATATTGCTGCTGAGTTGAACAGTGCGCTCTATTCAACTGTATCGACATGTATAATGACATCGGCAACTCTTACTTCAGCTGGGAATTTTTCTTATCTGACAGAGAGGCTGGGGCTTACTGAGGGTACGGAATTTTTACAATATGATTCACCTTTTGACTACCAGAAGAGATCACTTCTTTATGTGGTGGAAAATTCATTCCCCGAACCTTCATCGCCTGGGTATGGAGATGAGGTCTGCTCACGGGTTCTTGAAATTCTCGAAATAAGCAAGGGCCGTGCGCTTGTCTTGTTTACAAGCTTTAAAGGGATGGAAAGAATGGCGGAGTATCTTGAAGAACGAATCGATTATCCTCTTCTCGTTCAGGGAACAGCGTCCAGGGATGGCTTGCTGAGGAGTTTCAGGGAAGAAAAACATTCGATACTGCTGGCTGTTGCAAGTTTCTGGGAGGGGGTTGATGTTGTCGGTGAATCTCTAAGTTGTGTTATTATCGATAAATTGCCTTTTGAGGTTCCAAGTGATCCTGTTATTCAGGCTCGCATCAAC
>JAOZLO010000475.1 GCA_029934775.1 Desulfocapsaceae bacterium | reverse complement strand
ATTAAAGAGGCAGAAGAGTGGGCCTTTCGTCGTAAACCACGAGACCTCATCAGTACCGATTTTGCTGGCCGCCTTCACAAGCGGATGTTTGGAACAGTTTGGAAATGGGCAGGAGTACTTCGGAAGAGTGGCAAGAATGTTGGGGTTGAGGCCTGGGAAATACGATCTTCATTGCATGATCTCTTAAGGGATGTGGAGATATGGATTGAGCAGAAAGCTTATGTTCCTGATGAGATTGCAGCCCGGTTTCATCATCGTCTTGTTGCGATACATCTTTATGCAAATGGTAATGGTAGACACGCTCGGTTGATGGCAGATTTGCTGCTTGTGCATATTCTTAATCGGCCTCGTTTTACATGGGGTAGTAAAAGTCTTGTTCAGGCAGGGGAATGCCGGGCGAGTTATATCAGTGCACTTCGGGCTGCAGATCGACATGATTACAGACCATTACTAGAATTTGTGAGGTCATAAGAAAAAAAATTAGACGATTTGTAAGAAGGTCGGTTATTTTACGAGAAACAAGGGGAAGGCCTGGGGGAGTATTTCTTTTTTTCTTAGCTTGTGATATGCAAGATAATAATCAGCTTGATTATTTAGGAAGTCTCTGATTAATCAGAATAGTTATTTCTTGTACAAATCGTTTGCCTTCTAACAGCCACGGCTGTATCTGTTTCTCTTTAAAGAATACGAAATCTACATAGTCTCCTTCCTGTCGACGTTCAAACAGGTCATTGTAAACTCTGGCAAGGTCTTTCGGTACAAGTCCATTACGAACAAAATGTATATTGAAAAGTGGACGAATGCCGGTGTGTTTTGAAGACGAATGACCATCAAACAGCAGTAATGAGGAAATAGCATAGTAAATGATAAGATCTAATAAGGCCTTCTTTCCACCTCCTCTCGGGACTGGATCCGCAAAACAGAAGGATTACCTTTCGTTCGATTCATGCCTGTTGATAATACTATTGCTCTACGTTCTGTCAGTTTGCCGGGCCTTTTTCATCAAGATCCGGCAGATCGTATAATCACAGCAACGGCGATGACCATGGGTATTCCTCTTGTCACCCGGGACAACAAAATTTTATCATACCCACATGTCCAGACCATATGGAAAAGCCTCCCCATAAAATAGTATTATGTCCCCATATTTCAACCTGCAATAGCAAAGCTTGAGCGTATCGCTGCAAAACCGAGGCAAGCTACATTAAAAAAGCTGGCAAAGGCTAGGACCCTCCCCTCCGGCAGAGGGTGCTGCTTTTTTATGGATACAGTTGACCGGGTGAGTGGCATGTTATCAAGTTATCAATGTCTGAGAAGTGTTTGTCATATGTAAATACTGTAAAACCATGTTGGGTGGCAGTGGCTGCTATCCAGAGATCATTCGTTGGAATTGGCTGACCCTTCATGCGGAGTTGTTGAAATATCCGGGCATAATACTCGGATGTTTCATTGTCAATCAGCAGCATACTGACTCGGGGAGAACAGAGAAAATCGCTCAATTCTTTTCTGTTTGTTTCTTCTCTGTTGCCGAGAATGAAACCAGCGATCAGTTCCCCGAGAACAATACTGCTGATGCCAATTTGTTCTGCTATTCTGACTATTTCTATTGCATCTTTGTTGCCGTTTTTAAATGCTGCATACGCGTTCGTGTCAAGCAGAATCTTTTTCATTTCCACATTTCTTCATCGATTTGATTAAAGCTGCTTGTTGCCTGCAGAAAATCATCTCTTTCTGTGTCACTCCAGGTACCGGAAAGTCTATCAAGGTCGTAATATCTGGTACGACTCATTGGGTTGACCCCGACTCCTTTATGGATATAAGAAAGAATCAGTCTATTAACACTCATTCCATTCTTCAAGGCTTCGGCCTTAAGAAGGTTTTTGACATGGTCATCAATGCCACGTAAGCTGACGTTACCCATGGTGCCCTCCCGGTAAAAGTCTTAATATGCTATCAATGATATGATATCATGCCTGCTGCAAAGATCAACGGAATAAAAAAAATATGATCATTATAATGTGTATTAAATTCGAAGTTGGGACAGGGGTAATGCGAATACAGGAGTATATAATAGGAAACTCGTGCTAATTTATAGGCCTGTCGCCTGCCTGGCAGAGTCTGACGACTAGACAGGATATTCAGGAGAAAAACAGAAAAAATCTTGTTAATCCTGTCAAATTAGTTTCACCGTGGGTGGCTGAGTTTCCTGCTGGTTCTGGTTGAGCGTCATGTTTCCTGGGGATGTTTGGATTGGGTGTGTAGCAGAGAGGTTGATGGTGGGGTATCGGGAGGATTGCTGGGATAGAGAAGGGGTGGTTGGTTTGAGAATGATGGAGTAGAGTTTATTACGTTCTTTTGCTGTAAAATATACTTGTTTACAGGTAGAAGGTTTGACGAGTTTGGCAAATTGGCTGATCGAAAACGAAATCACCATCTACCGATCGGTACCAACAATCTTCCGTCATTTCATCAACATTCTAACTGGTGAGGAAAAGTTTCCAAAAATCCGTCTAGCCTACCTCTCGGGTGAGCCAGTTTTCAAAAAAGATGTGGAATCATATCAAACGCATTTTTCTGAAGATTGCATTTTTGTGAATAGGCTTGGTAGTGGCGAAGCTTTGACATATTGTATGAATTTTATCGACAAGCAAACCTCTATCAAAGATATCCATGTACCGGTCGGTTATGCGGTCCCCGGCAAAGAAGTGATTTTGCTCGGTGACGTGCATGAGGAAGAAGACGGCAGCCGCATCGGGGAGATTGCCGTAAGAAGTAGATACCTCTCCCCCGGCTACTGGAAAAGAGCTGATCTCACCAGGACAACGTTTTTATCCGACCCGGAGGGAGGCGACAGTCGTATTTACCGCACCGGAGATCTTGGGCGTATGCTGCCCGATGGATGCCTGGTACACCTTGGACGTAAAGACTTTCAGGTGAAGATAAGAGGTCACAGAATTGAAATCGCCGAGATTGAGATGGCATTGCTCGACCATGTTGCTGTCAAAGAAGCCATAGTTCGTTCATGGGAAATCGAAATCGGCGATCAACGGCTGGCCGTCCAGACCATATGGAAAAGCCTCCCCATATTTCCAGAGCAGTAGACTTCAAATG
>JAOZLO010000474.1 GCA_029934775.1 Desulfocapsaceae bacterium | reverse complement strand
AATTTCAGCCTCTGGGCCTCCTGAGCCATTTTTTCCGTGATATCTTGGATCATCTCCATATTGAACGTTGTACCATCGCTGTTATGGATAGGTGTTGCGACAATTTCAAAAGTGCGGCCATCTGACCTGGTGAACTGGTACTGGGCTTTGCTGTGTTGTTCGATGACATTTATCAACTCGCAGGAGGGGCATGGATTATCTTTATTCATAATAGCTTGGTAACACATTTTACCATGATGATCTCCCAACCAGCTAACTAACGTTTTGTTCATGGTGCGTATACGGAACGTATCATCAATTATACACAACCCCACACCGATATCGTCGATTGCAGTGATATAGCGCTGCAGCTGTTCTTTTTCCTGTTGCAGGGAAAGGGTTCTCTCTTCAACCTGCTTTTTAAGATCCTGGCTGTAGAGTTTGAGCTTCTTATCCCTCTCTCGGATTGTGTCTGTCATTATATTAAAATGATCGCCTAAAAGGCTGAGTTCGTCTTTTGAGCCGATCTTTACGCGGCTGTTCAGATCACCGGTTGATATAATTTTCGTCGTTTGAATAAGTTGTTGAACCGGTTGCAAAATATTGCCGGTAAGAAGGATGATTACTGCAATTCCCACAATAAGACTGGTAACAAAGATTAAAACAAACCGAACGATCAGTTGTCTTTTTACTCCAGTTAATTCATCCAGACAATGGACCAGAAACATCGATCCGGCCATGTTGGCCTGCATGGTTGGTAGTCGTTCAGCAGAAATTAAATAATTTTTCCCGAGGAAATGGGCTTCCTGGACTTGTCCTGAGTTGGCAAGAAGTATCTCATACTCAAGAAATGGAATTGGAAGAGTGGTAATGCGCTGGTTGTTACTGTGGAGAGTTGTCGATATTAATGAACGTTCACGAACCAGGGAGACCTCAATCTGACTATTTTCCTGAACGTGATCTACAAAATTGTTATTCAGCGCGTATCCCGCAAGGATATGCAGAGGTTCACCTGTAACCGGATGAGTAAAATCGGCGGTGGCGTAGAGTATAAAACTGCCGAGATCCTGGACAATTGCGGTTGCCGTTTTTTTTCCATTAATAATGTCATCTACAAAGTCAAAGGATAACAATGAATCACCGGAGGATTCCGGGTCATGTCCCCGGGCCAGCACCCTTCCTTTGCTGTTGAGCAAGGTGATAACATCAGATCTGTTCTTTTGTATGAAATGATGCAGTCTTAAGGCAAGAGATTTTGTATCGTCTGCAGATAAAATTTTTTGCAACGTAGTGTCAGAGGCCACATTCCTGGCAGTGATAAGTGCACTCTGTTCGACAAACTTGAGGAAATTATTGGTTACATTTCGGGTACTCTGGAATTCCTGAAAAAGAAGATGACGGATCTGTTCTTCAGCGGCCTGAAAACTCAGTACAGCTGTAGCGGCAACAATTGCCGTTACCAGCAGGCTGTAAAAAGTTGCCAGTTTAAACCGAAACCGTCTATAAAAAGGAATAGTATGCATATTTGAGGATTATTCAGATCTATTTTTATAGAATTTTCGGTATGCCGTTTGAACCCATTGCAGTGAACGATCCTGATGGCAGCTCCCATTCTGGCATGAGCTGGGTTTACCATCCTGTCCCATTCCAAGTGGAGACATGATTATAAAAGCATGCCCTCTGATAGAATACCATCCACCACTTTTCACTACCCGGGGCATATGACAGTCAATACATTCCACTTTGTCCTTCGGGCAGGGGAAATGAACCTGATCAATCTGTTTATTGCAAAATGTATTATCTGTAATATGACACGTAATACAGGGTTCATTGAATTTTCGTGCTGTTTCCTCAGTTTCTGACATTGTATGTGGATTGTGACAGGCAACACAGGTGATCCCGTATTTCGCAGTTCGTACCGCTGGTTTATGTGCATCGTCGGCCAAACGGTAATCTGTAGAGTGACACTCAAGACATGAATCCTGTAATGTCTGCATCTCCGGTGTATGATTTTTTTTAAGCAGGGTTAACGCTTTTGCATGATTTGATTTTTCCCAGTCGGCGAATTCCTGGTGCCTGGTCCTGGCAACTCCATTTCCCCACCAGAATGTGTCTTTTGTTGCATCACTTGGGGTGATGGCTTGAAATGATTCAGTAAGATCTGCCCCAGGAGTGTATTGCACAGGGAAGTTGAAAATCGGCTCACCCTGGTCAGGAAACGGTCTATTTTTTCCGCGGTTGTGGCATTGACCGCAAACCGTACTGCTGACACTTCGTATAATATCGGTCTGTTTTGTTCCTTCTGACCAGTGGCAGAGGCGGCAGGAAAGAGATGAAATCATTTTATTATTATTCACGTGGTTGGATCCCGGCCCATGGCAGGCCTCACAACCTATGCTGAACTCTGAGAATTCATATGTCTCCGGATTAAACCCTGTAGTGTGACAGCCGTTGCATTTCTCAGACATAGGGATGTCTTTCCAGGAATCCACCTTGTATGGTGACCACTTCTGCTGCTTTACGTACCATCTGGCAGGTAACGGATAATACTCACCGTCAATTTTTCTTGCATATACCTGCTCCCATCGATTTCCCACCACATATTCCACATCATCTCTAGAGAAGGTGAGAACAGGATCCTGTGATGTGAAATCACCAAGAATATCACTGTCACTTTTGACCGGGCGAAACATTTTTGAGTGTAGTGTTTTATTCCAGGATGTATAATTCTCCTGGTGGCATTGCCGGCAGGCGGAGGAGGTGACGTAGGTTGGAGATCCCTTTTCTGGATGGAGTTGCCATACAGTAATTACTGCTGCAGCAAGTAAAGGAATGATAAGCAGTCGTTTGTTCATTCCTATTTTTCTTTTTCTATAAGCCCTTTAACAAACCAGCGCTGCATTGACAGAACGACTAGAACAGGCGGCAGCATAACCATCATTGCAGCTCCCAGGGCAACATTCCATTCAGGTAAGTCATCAGCCTGGGGAATGAGGTCCTGAAGGCCGATTACCGCCGTAGTCATATTAGGATCGGTGGTGATAAGCAGTGGCCAGAGATACTGATTATATCCGTAAACAAACTCAATAACAATCAGGGCTGCAATATTGGTTTTGGAGAGGGGGAAGAGTATCT
>JAOZLO010000473.1 GCA_029934775.1 Desulfocapsaceae bacterium | reverse complement strand
TGATAAGCAAAATTGACAAACCCGCCCTGTTCTGGCTCGACGGCCATTACTCCAGTGGGGTAACCGCCAGAGGGGAAAAAGACACGCCCATCTATGAAGAACTCGAGCATATACTCAACAATCCGGACAATAAACATGTTATTATTATTGACGATGCACGTTGCTTTGGAACAGAACCCGGCTATCCAACTGTTGAAGAACTCAAAGGTTTCATTAAATCGAGGAATCCTGCTGTCAATATTGTTGTTCAGGAAGACAGCATAAGAATAACGCCGGAAAATAAACTGCAATGAATTTTAGCTATTTGAGATATTTTTTTATCAAGGATCCTTATAAATCCCAAAGTCTCAAAACATCTGGAAAAACTCTCCTCAATATCATCATATTCTCCAAGGATCGAGCCTGCCAGCTTGACAGCCTTCTCAGGAGTATAAAAGAGAATTTTCAATACACACCTGACACCGTGTCAGTTCTATATAAATCTTCCAACGCTGATTTTGAAAAAGGATATAAAAAAGCAAAAAATAAACATATCCTTACAGCCATTAACTGGTTGAGAGAAACAGATTTCCAATCAGATGTAAAAAATCTGGTATCAAGCATGAAACCGGAATGCCTGATCATGTTTCTCGTAGATGACAACATTGTATTTCGAAAAATTGATATAACTCCACTGATTTTAAGTTTTCAGCACAAACATCTTTTCATCAGCCTGCGCGCATCCCTTCTCTATAAGAGGGATAAAAACCTGCCGGTTTTCTCCAAAACAGAAGAATTACTTGAATGGAGATGGAAAATACAAAGGAAAAAAAGCACTACCTGGAATTACCCCCTCAGTGTCGATGGAAACATATATCACGCAGTTCGAATGCAGCAGATATTAAAAGATATAACGTTTGCCGCACCAAACTCCTTTGAAAGTGCGATGCACGATTATCGAAAGAGTAAGTGGGTCAGGCAGATTACAAAAGCTCTATCACCAGTGAAACCTTCCCTTTTTAACAACCCCTTAAACAAAGTTCAGACAGAAGGCAAAACATGGCATAAAAGTATTGATCCCAATTTTATCAATGACAAATACCTGGATGACCAGCTTATTGATAACTCTAAGTTATATAACTGTAACCCAATTGACACTCATCATGATTGTGGACTGAATTTTGTGACTGATTCCCATCATTGATGGGGTAGAGTGTACTTTGACTATCAATACAGAGTGGAACCGAACGCCTCAAACACTTTTTCTATAGGAATCGCAAAACCGATCCCTTCAGTATCCCGAAGAATCATGGTGTTGACGCCATAGACAAATCCCTGCTCATCAATAAGCGGCCCGCCGCTGTTCCCGGGATTGATAGCTGCATCAGTTTGTAAAAACAGTTGATCATCTGACTCTCTTTTGCGATAACCTGAGAAAATACCGGCAGTAACTGTATGCCGCAACCCTACAGGACTGCCAACGGTATAGACCTTTTCACCCTGACGTAACTTCTTGCCAGCAGGAGGCCTTGGTAAAAATGGATATTCACCGGAAAAGAGTGACATCAGGGCAAGGTCATATGTATCACTGAGCAGCACAAAATTGGCCGAATGTTCACTGTCATCAGCAAGGATTATCTTAATATCAGACGGCTGTACATCTTTTTCAAGCTGTTCGAGTTTCTCCTCTCCTTTTTCTTGTTGAGGGAGTATTTTATTCAACTCGTTCTGTCGAGTCTTAATAATCAAGGCGAGCTGGCTTCTTGAGGGTCCTCTTGGGAGCTTCTTAAATTCCCTTCGCAGATTTTGCAGTTTCTGTTTCTCAAGATTAATCAGACTGCGGGTAGTCTCAATCTTCTCCCGGAACTCAGTTACCTTGCTCTTATCCAACTCTATCACATGGCGATTGGTAACTATATAATACTCGTTCACAAAAAAACCGGAACCGGTTCCCCAGGGAGTTTCTATAGAAACCGTAGCCTTTCTCGCAGATTCAATTCCACCCCCTCTTGAGGTTGTAATTGACGATATGGCACTGGTCTGGTTTGCATTTTTTACAGGTTCAACTCTTTGTGGAACGATTGAATCTTGTTGTACAGCTAGATTCACAGGATTGGGTTTCAGGAGTTCACTCTCTTTTTCAGTACTTGTAAAATAGTACGTTGCAGATGCGACAGTAATCACCAAGACAATGATCTGGAAAAATTTGATGACCCCACCAGATTTCTTGTCGGCAGTCAGGGCCTTTTCCTCCTCAGCCTTCTTTTTTCGTTGCTGGACAGCTCTGTACCTGGAAAAAATTAAACCACATGATTCACATTCACCTGTATCTCTCTGTTCGTGGTTACATTTAGGGCAGCGCATAACAATTTACCTGGAATATTTTTATTGTACGTCTATCATAGCACAGTTATGTTACGTTTCTCTATTATCAAGCAGTTTTTCTCAAAAAACAATGGTTGTAAATGAACTCAACCGTCGGCCTGTCAACCAGAGAGCGGAATTATGTTATTGGAGCAACGCTTCTGGCACTGTTTCTGGGAGCCCTTGATGCTCTTATCATGTCCGCCGCAATGCCCACCATTGTCGCAGAACTTGGAGGCCTTCATCTCTATGCCTGGGTGTATTCTGCCTATTTCCTGGCCCGTGCGGTGTCACTTCCCATTTTTGGTAAACTTACTGATTTGTACAACACCAGAAACCTCTTTCTCTTTTCAATAGCCCTGTTTCTTGTTTCATCTATTGCAGCTGGTGCAGCTCAGTCCATGGCCTTTCTCATCTTTTGCAGAGTTCTGCAGGGAATAGGAGCAGGTGGAAACTTCGCTCTTGTTTATATTGTCCTCTCTGAAGTGGCACCAGCCCACCAGCGGGCAAAAACTCTCTCTCTGGCCAGTTCTGTCTGGGGTATCTCAAGTGTGCTCGGACCTACTCTTGGTGGATTCATCGTCTCCTATTTTTCCTGGCGCTGGATTTTTTTTATCAATATTCCCATGGGTATTTTTTGCCTTGTGGGAGTTGGAATTTTTCTCAAAGAATCACGATACAAGAGAGAGAAAAAGGTATCTCTTGATTTTGCCGGACTCACCCTTTTTTCCCTTTTTATTCTGGGATTACTGGTGATGTTTATAACAGGTGGCCG
>JAOZLO010000070.1 GCA_029934775.1 Desulfocapsaceae bacterium | reverse complement strand
AGTTCATTTTGATTCTCCTGCTTAAATTGTGTTTTTACTACTGATCCTGTTAAAGTATGTGACACTTGACGATATCAAGACTGCACCATTCGATACAGCTACCACACCTGTAACCACAATGTAGTATCCAAACAATTTCTATTCACATTTTCTGTTATTTTTTTCATATCAAAAGATATTAATTTGGATCCTGGCTTTTCTTGTGTCTCAGAATTATGTATACTTCTTCACGAGGTAGTTAACACATGAAAACACACTACCAATTTCCTCTGAAACGAACCAGGGGCCTGTCCGAAAATGGCTTGATTTTAAACAAAATGTCTCTTCTCTGATAACCTTCCGATATCTTTAAACAGGAGTACTACAATGGCGACTAACTCCCCCGGCTTAATGAGAACCATCAAGGCCAAACTTATTTTTATAGCTCTTCTCTTTACCGGCGCCTTGATTGCCATGGAGATTTTTTCTGTCTATGCTCAGCGTACTCTTGACCAATCCAGTGCAGTAGATACACTGCGGGGAGAGCAGCTTGAGACACTCACCAACCTAGATAGCTCACTGCTGCACCTGACACTGGCTGCCATGGACGCCATTATTGATAAAGATGACGGCAGGGTCGCCCCCGACCTCATGGACGAAATAAAAACCAGTACCAAATCCATTAACAATAGCCTGCCAATGGTCAAGGAACTGGCTGATACAGCAGAAGAAAAGCAATTGGCATCAATAATCACCCAGACTTACAGTGAACTGGAACAGGCAGTTATCGGCGATCTGGTCAAAATTATTGAGGAAAAGGCAGGAGACGGAGCTTTTGCTGAAATGGATGATCGTATAGACACTCTACATGGGGATATCACGGACGCCCTTGCTAAAACAAAGGCTTCTGTCACTGAAGAAAAACTTGAGGCAAAAAAACATCAGCAGAACACTATTGACTCTCTGACCACCTATAGAAGGATTTTCATTCTCATTATATTACTTATCTTGGGGGGTGTAATTTTTTTTACAGGCCGTTCCATCCTCTCTCCCATTGGCCTCGCCAGAGATATGGTCAAAGATATTGCCCAGGGTGAGGGTGATCTGACTAAAAGACTCCAGATAAGTGGCGATGAAACGGGAGACCTCGCCAAGTGGTTCAACACCTTTGTGGAGAAACTGCAGGGGATTGTAGGAGACATCAAGACCAATATCTCAACCCTCAACACATCCTCCTCGGAGCTCTCAACACTTTCCGGATCAATGGCCTCCGGGTCGACTGATGCCAGTAACCGGTCCGACACTGTCGCTGCTGCTGCCGAGGAGATGAGCGCAAACATGAATGCCGTGGCAGCAGCCAGTGAACAGGCATCAGTCAACATCAATATGGTGGCCTCAGCCACTGAAGAAATGAGTTCCACTGTCAATGAAATTGCAAGCAATACGGCCAAGGCAAGAACCATTACCGAAGAAGCGGTCAGCAGTACTGACAGGGCATCGAAACGGGTTGATCAACTCGGTAATTCAGCCAGAGAGATCAGTAAAGTTACCGAAGTCATCACAGAAATTTCAGAACAGACCAACCTCCTGGCCCTGAATGCTACCATTGAGGCTGCACGTGCTGGAGAGGCCGGGAAAGGTTTTGCCGTCGTTGCCAACGAGATTAAAGAACTGGCCAAGCAGACAGCTGAGGCTACCCTGGAAATCAAATCAAAAATTTCGGACATCCAGTCTTCAACCAATCTCACAGTCTCTGATATTAAAGATATCAGTACAGTTATCAACAACGTCAATGAAATTGTCTCCACAATTGCTTCAGCAGTGGAGGAACAATCAGCAACCACCAGTGAGATCACCAGTAACGTAGCCCAGGCCGCCCAGGGTATCAGTGAAGTCAATGAAAATGTAAGCCAGAGTTCTTCTGTTTCAGGAGAAATTGCGGGTGAAATAGCTGAGGTGAGTCAGATCGCCTCACAGATATCGAGTAACAGCAATAAAGTAAACAACCAGTCCAACGACCTCTCCAAACTGGCAGTACGGTTGAGCGATTTAGTTAATCAATTCCGAGTCTGATGATTTTTGCATCACTTCCAGATTGTTACTGCACTCTGGAAGTGATGCAACTACTGATGCCCACCTAGGACAACTCTTTTTTTCAGGGATAGAATCAGCTGCACCTGTTGTATCACAAACAGTCACTTTCTCTGAAGGGACGAATAAACTCTTTTCCAAGTCCACGTAATTAACACCATTCCCGCCCATTGTGAGTACCATCCCTGCGTTTGAAAAAGTGGTGAGCAGCCTTGAAGATAATACGTTCCGGTGTTTTCTCACCGGTGAAGCCCTCTCCTTTATTGCAGAACTGCAGGTTTGTTAAGGATTAACACCCCAATCTCTCACACCGCCCTTTTACCGACCTCTATGTACTTCAAAGCCTTGACGCGAATCAGAGAAACGCTTAGTTTAGCAAATTCTGACAGATATTTTAAAAGGTGAAATCATAATGGCACACTATCGAGCTGTATCTTTGATGATTATCACAGCTCTGCTCTGGTCCATAGCCGGTGTGGTGACACGGCACCTGGACTCGGCTCCGGGCTTTGAAGTAACATTCTGGCGAAGTGGTTTTTGCGCCCTGACTCTGGCAATTACCCTGACTCTGATTCGCGGTCCGGTTTTCTGGCCAAGACTGGTGCATTCTCCCAGAGTTATCTGGATTTCAGGGATATGCTGGTCCATCATGTTTACCGCTTTTATGGTGGCAATCACCCTGACCACGGTGGCTAATGTACTCATCATTATGGCGCTCGGTCCGCTGCTTACAGCACTATTCGCCTACCTTTTCCTCCACTACAGATTGCCGGCAGTAACCTGGCTCGCAATTGGTGCTGCAGGCCTTGGAATTGTAAGGATTTTCATTCATGATGGCGATATCACGCTCTCCCTTGCTGGTACCCTGGTAGCTCTTGCGGTTCCATTGGCAACTGCTGCAAACTTCACTATCCTGCAGCATGTTGGCCTGGGCAAGACCAAGATGGTGACTCCTGATAACCAGCTTCAGAATATGGAACAGGCGGTGCTGATCGGTGCCATTATCTCAACCCTTGTGACCCTGCCTCTATCCTGGCCTTTCCAGGCATCTGCTCACGATCTCAGCCTGCTCTCGCTGCTTGGTGTCTTCCAGCTTGCCATACCCTGTATTCTCGTGGTTCGGTTGAGCAGAGAACTATCGGCACCAGAGATTTCATTGCTGACTCAACTTGAAGCTATCTTTGGTATAACATGGGTATGGTTATGGGCGGGGGAACATCCCTCTGCAAATACCCTGAGTGGTGGTGCGCTGGTACTTGGAGCACTTGCCACAAATGAGCTGGCCCGGATTTTTCGTAAACGCAGGGCAAGGCAGAAAATACACATCTGAAAAATGTATTATACAAAGGTACAGGGTGCCATAGCAATCTCCACCGACAACACTATCATTTACCGGCATTATGCTTAAAGTAGCTGGCAGACAAATTAAATCATTAAATTAAGAGGTGGACATGGAAAAATATTCAACTGTATCGTCTATTAGGGGTAGCATTTTTTTCTTACTCATTCTGCTCTGTTTTAACTTTTCGGGATGTGCGGGAGTAGGATCAACTGTTCCCCAGGAGAGAATAATTCCTCTGACTAAAGCAGAAAACTATCAGGGAAATTTCAGCTATGGACCATTGACACTGAACTTTAGTTATTCACTGACTGGCGGCAGCTTGATTTCAGGCGGCAGCAATATGATTTTGGCTGGAAAAGCCTCCTATAGAGGTACATTCGACTCCCTGGACATACGGATCTCGTTCCTTGACGCAACAGGCGCTATATTACAGAATAAAATCATTTATTCATCGGGATTTCGAACTGGCACCAGAAAAGTCTCAGACCGCCCTTTTCAGAAAACTTTTGTCGTTCCAGCCAACTCTGACGCCATAACCTTTAACTATTCTGCAGAAGAGCGCACCGGCAATCGACAATAACTCAGGACGATAGACTCCAGAGAAGTCAGCCTGATAAATTTTAACTATTGGGGGAAAACATGCAACAGAAAGACGATAATAAACCGGACAGTGGTGATCCTAAAAGCAGCAGACAAAATAAAGAAGACCAGGCTCAGAACAACGCCTGTAATAATACAGGAAGGGGGAAAGGCCGGGGAGGAGGACAGGGACGACGAGATGGAACTGGTGGTGGAAAGGGCCGAGGCGGCGGTGGTCACGGTGGCCGACGCAATTAAGATTGACAGTCGTTTACGGATCAGGCTTTTTGCGACACCATCAATAATTGATCTACGTCATTTATTTACTGCAATTGTTGAAGTATCTTCATCCCCTTGGAAATCAGATGGGTTGTTGTCACGAGGGTACATTACCCGCATAATATAAGTAAAAAGGAGTTTATCATGTCAGGATGTGGATGCAGCAACGGAACAGGAGGGCCTTTTTCCAAAGGAAGAGAGCTGGTAGAATTTGTATACAGTGCTCACGGGGGAACTATCAGGGATCAACCAGTTTCAGGGGGAGCTCTTGCGGCGGTATGTCAAGGATGCAACGCACCTTTTACCATGGAAACCTATGTGGCTCAGTGTCCGAATTGTGGTGGCGTACATGCTGTTGCCCCAATGAACCCGAATGCAGACAATATTCAATTTGGAGGGAAGGACTTTACACTATAATAAATTACGGGATCATTTAAAATGGTTATCCTCTGTCTATTACCGATAGTTGTCAGTTCCCTTTTAATTGCAGCCCATTTCTACAGGATGGGCTCGACAATACTGGTATTCATCGCACTACTTCTGCCTCTTCTTCTTTTAGTTCGACAGGGATGGGCACGAAGTACCATCAGAATCTATCTCTTTATTGCGGCAGCTGAATGGATTCGATCCTTATTTGCTTTTATTGAGATATATGAGAGGAGTGGTCTTGCCTGGACGAGACTCTCTTTTATCCTCGGAGGAGTAGCTCTATTTACCTTCAGTTCGGCACTGCTCCTCTCCTGTCGTCCTCTGAAAACCTACTTCTCAAGAACATAGCGCCCTGCGGGTGAACATAATACCATGCGGGCGGCTGAAGCTTTTTCAGTAGAAAATCAGTACAGTATCTTGCGCCATAACGAGTGCAGCCACGCCCAGAAGCCATCCCCCCCGGTGTTGGAAAAAGAAGGCTCCACCCCACCCTTAGGTGGTTTTTGTGGGACCGATCTGGCTTGTTCTGGTTTTTCCGGTGGTTCAGCTCCGGTAACACTGGTCATTTTTTTATGGAGTGTAGAGTAAATCCTCCGTACAATTATTTTTCGAGTTTTCTCTTCTGCAAGAGGTGAATCCCAGTTTTTCGCAATAAAAGTATCGTTGAAATCGTAGCAGAATTCATCACCATTGTTGCCAAGACCTGAGGTATTAGCTATGTAGTAGGCAAACTGCGTGAGAGCAGCTATCTCCTGATATTGTACATCTGCAGATTCCGGAGATCTGTAAAACTCTACTGCAGCACAGAGATGAGCTGGAAGATCCCATAATCGCATTACCTGAGAGGCAATAAAAGTATCAGTGGTGCCGAAAATATCTTCTTCCGACTCAGCTAAAGTCTGACTGAATTCCCTTGAATTACGGATACACTGCTGAAAATCATCGGGTCTGTGCAGGGCAAGAATTAATTTGCCGATACCATGAAATAAACCGGCAAGATAGAGTTCTCCAGGCAAGGAATTCACCTGTAGATCAGGATGCCCCAGCAGCTTATTGGCAACCGCACAGCTCCACGCATGAGTCCAGTAATCTTTGCCGCTGAACCCCTCTACTGCAGGAAACCTGGGTAACATATTCTGGTAGAAAAGCCACTGGACAGAATACAATGTCTCTTCAAGACCAATATGCATGATCGCCTGGCGCACAGTGGCAATTTTATTAATGGTCCCGTAATATGATGAATTAGCCAGCTGAAGAACCCTGACATACAATCCGGGATCAGCCTCAATAAGCCTCGAAATTTCTCCAACATCAACATCTTCAACAGCAAGCCTTGCCATCTCCAGAAGGCGTGTTCCTGCACCGGGAAGAGCAGGAAGACTTATCGGAGAGTCGAGAATCTCTATAACAATCCCATCTGTTACACTATCTGTGGAATTCTTCATACTCTGAACTTCCCGACCAGTCCCTGCAATTGAGTAGCCAGCGTGCTGAGCTCAGCAACGGTCGTGTTAACATTGCCGGTACTCTCAAGCATCTGGTTTGAAGATTGATCAACCTCAGCAATATCCCGCGCAACTTCCTGGGAAACAGTGGATGCCTGGCTCACATTTTCAGTAACCTCCAGGATCCCCTCAGAAGCCTGATTAATATTACCCGCAATCTCTGTAGCTGTGGCTGCCTGTGTTTCAACAGATTCACTGATACCTGTGACAATGTCATTTATTTCGTCAATAACCTTTGAGATTTCTCCAATTTCCAGTACCGTCCCCCGGGTAGAAGTTTGAATCCCCTCGATCTTACTTTTGATTTCAAGAGTTGCGTCTGCTGTCTGCTTGGCAAGATTTTTGATTTCATTAGCAACAACGGCGAAACCTTTTCCTGCCTCACCCGCACGGGCAGCTTCAATGGTTGCGTTGAGTGCAAGCAGGTTGGTCTGTGCAGATATTTCAGTAATGGTTTCAGTGACCTTACCAATTTCATCGGCAGCACTGCCCAGTTCATGCACCCGATCCGAAGAATTTGCAGCCTGTCTCACAGCCTTTCCCGTAATATCCCTGGCTTTTTCAGTGTTAATGGATATCTTTTCACTTATCAAAGCAATTTCTTCAGTTGCTGCTGCAACACTGGCAACGTTCTGGGCGGCGTCTTCAACTGCAATAGACACGGTATCCATGTTAACGCTCATTTCTTCAGCTGCAGCTGCAACAGTGCTGGCTCTTCCCGCGACATTTGCCGTTTCCTCGCTCATCTCCGACGAAGCCCCTGATAATTCCTGATTGGACGCATCCAGTGATCCAGAAATACCTTGAATTTGCCCAACCATGGAAGATAAATTGTTCAGCATCCTATCAATCGCCTGGCCAAGCACACCAATCTCATCTCGACTCTGGATATGCATTCTTTTGGTGAGATCACCTTCTCCTTCTGCAAGTTCAAGGGCTACAGAGGTGGCCTGCTTGATTCCATCAAGAATCATGGAAGTCACCAGATAGACCAGAAAGGCAGATACAATAATAACAATGGCAAATACGATAAGTGATACAGTCATCGCTGCTTTTCGAGAAGCGGCAAGTTCCCCTGCCCTCTGCTCTATTCCTGATGATAAATAATCTTCGACCTGTTTTAGAAGGTTTATCTTCTCAGTAATCGTCTCAAACCAGGTGATGGCATCCACCCCAAAACTCTTTGTGGTGTCAAGGTTCACCTCCCGGGCAATCCTGCGCATCTGGTCAACCTTATCAACAGCGGATCCGTTCACTTTTTTTTTCATGAACCGTCTTTCATCAGGTGTTGCCAATGTCTCAAAAACAGAAATATAGGTGTCCTGTTCAGTCACCAGCTGGATAAAAAGGTCATACATAGCAGGTGTAAAACTCCCCCTGCTAAAAACTCCGCTCAAAACTGCACGTTCCTTTCCGGCTCGCTCCTTGCTCTGTAGAAAATTATAGTAGGCCCCTACCTGTGCCGCCAGTTCAGCATGAGAAGATAAGTGGGTCATATAGCCGATTACATCCAACAGGTTGGTGTTGGCAGCTGTGTAATAGGTAACAGCGTCTTGAACAGTTCGCTGTTGACTGGATATGCCCTGGCGTTCTTTCTCTATACTGATAAGATGCGTCAGGGCTTTATTTATTTTGTTTTCAAGTTCAGAGTCAAAATTATTCAAATCAAAATCTGCAAGAAACTCTGTCAGATTATTTTTTTTAGCATCAGTATCTCTTCGCTGTGAAATAAGTTTAGGCCCGAACTTTTCCCCTTTACTGCCGAGGAAACCAGCAGAAGCTCCCCGTTCCTTCTGCAGTTCATGTACCAGGTTGCTTATATTGTCAGACAACAAGGAGAGTTCATGAATCGCGTTATAGGAGCTGAACTGTATGTATCCTGTGAGCAGATTACTCCCGGACACACAAAGATACGCTCCGACAGGCAGTATAACAATCAGCAGGATTTTAATTTTCAGGGACAAATTTTTTAGTACCTTCATTATTTTTTCCTCTTCAATGTGAAATACATACTGATAAAGTAACATCTGCATATCTCAAGAAAATACGCAATAACCTGTTTTCAGCATATCGCGCCTTCCTGAAAAAATCCAGGAAATTGTATTTGATAAACTTAGTGGTTTGATATTTTTTTGCAGATAAAGTGTAGAATTCCAGAACTCTCACCACAGAGGCCACAGAGAAGGGGAAAAACTCTCTCTGTGGTGAAAGAATGTGGCTTTTGAATTGCGGGGGAAAAGCACGCCCTACTTACTTTCCAAACATATCTTTCTCCGCTCGAGACTGACATTGCGGACAGAAGGTATGGGATATGGCTGTTCCGCTTTTGTGGTGAAGGTACTCTTCCATTGACTGCCATTTTCCTTTCCCATGGCCGACCCCGGTATCATCCCTGATATTTTTGCAATACATACATACCGGTAAAATATCTTCATACATTTTGACTTTCTCCAAAGCTTCGTATTTTTCAAAACAACGTTCAATGCGAATAATGAGTTCAGCCGGCTCACAAGGTTTTAATAAATAATCATCGGCACCCAGCCTTAAAGCATCTATAGCAGAAGCCATGTCACCATAACCCGTTAGAATTATAACTCCGGTCATGGAAGATATTTTTTTGGCCTCTTTCAATATTTGAATACCGTCTAATCCACCCATTGAAAGATCAGTAACCACCATCTTAACCTGATTGTATTTTAATACGCCTATTGCCTCTTCACCGCTGGTCGCCAGTGTAACGCCATAATTCTGTTCGCGAAGATCTCTGCCTATGGCATTTAAAATGATCTCTTCATCATCAACCAGCAGTACTGATTTATTATGCATTCCTCACTCCCTCAACAGGTAAGGTTATTGTGAAAATTGAGCCTCCATCAGGCTCACTTGCCACATCAATTCTGCCACCATGTCTCTTTACAATTCCATAGCTGATAGATAACCCCAGGCCAGTTCCTTTTATTGTTGGCTTAGTTGAGAAAAATGGATCAAAAATTTTATCAATATGTTCCGGTGCGATGCCTTCTCCCGTATCACAGATCCGTATGACACAGTTCTTTTTATTGACCAGTTCAGTATTTATTGTGATCTTATCGCCGTCTCTACAGGCAGAGACTCCATTATTGAGCAAAGTAAGAATCACCTGCTTTATCTGGTCGGGAACTGCCTTTATTTCCGGCATACCCTCAACATAACTGATTTTAATTTTGAGGTTTTTTTTCTTGAAATTCAGCTCACTCAACTGCAGAATATTATCGATAACAGCATGGATATCCATTGGAACAATTCTACCTGAGGTTGGTCGGTTAAAATCCTGCAGGTTCTTGATAAGATCTTTCATGCGATGGCATTCATCAATTGCCATATCAATAAGTTTCGCATCCTCCTCATCGAAAGATGCCCTTCGTTTTACCCCTTCAAGAACAGCCTTGACACCGTAGAGAGGGTTGTTGAGCTCATGGGCGATGGAGGCAGAAAGGGACCCTATAGCGGAAAGTTTTTCAGAATATAACAGCAGCTTGTTTGTTTGACGAAGTGCAAATGTACGCTCCGAAACTTTTTTTTCCAGTTCCTTACGGCTCTTTCGTAAAGCTGTTTCTATTTTCCTGCGATCTGTAATATCTGAGATAATTGATATAAAACCAACTACTTCTCCCTGTCTGTTTCGTTTGTAATCCCAGTCTGTCTGCACATCAAGAATATCGCCATTTTTCCTTGCTGTTTTACCCGACCAGGGTTCCGGTTCCGGCTGTTGTTCTTTAATTAACTGTATATAGTCATACAGTTTTTTTTGTTCGTGATTATCGGGTTGCAGCTCGAATACTGACCTGCCTATTAAAGTCCCGTCATCATAACCAAGCATCTTATGATAGGCGGAATTTGCATATACTATTTTTCCGGAAACATCAAGTTCCTGAACTCCGTATGTAATGGTATCTACAATAAGTCGATATTTTTCCTTACTTTCCTG
>JAOZLO010000069.1 GCA_029934775.1 Desulfocapsaceae bacterium | reverse complement strand
CGACGACCTCTTGACTGCCAGTCAAGCGCTCTCCCAGCTGAGCTATAGCCCCCAAAATGAACATATAATAAAAACTCGAATACCATTACCAGGGTTTATTCACTGTGTCAACAGCATTTGGATATTCTTTTGCTCCATCAAGCATATTTGTTGCCAATAAAAAACAGGTTTGGTATGTTTCGAGGTTCTTTGGAGAGTTCTTTGACTATAAAGAAGAATGGATTGGTGAATTTCTTTTGCTACATCCAACAATTCCATATAAGAGGAAATTTCCGATGACTGTTGAAGGGTGCCTTGAATAATTGCCTTTTCGCTTAATATTTGCGTTATGTTTAAAATGTTATTCTATGAATATCAACTATATGCCTGCGGTAAAATTTTTCTCATGTCATGATTTTGAACCGAAAATCGAGGAACGAGACTACGAGAATTCTAATTTTGCAAGGTAGCCTGAACATTTACTGTTGTTAAGAGTTCGCTCAGAGTAAAAAGTCATCGAATCAATGCATAATAAATTATTTAAACAGTGCTTCTGTATTTAAGGGAAAACGTATGTATTCACCACTGAATTTTTTGTTTGGCTGGTTATCAAATGATCTGGCAATAGACTTGGGAACAGCTAACTGCGTTCTTTATGTAAAAGGCAAAGGGATAGTGCTCAGGGAACCAACCGTTGTTGCAGTTCGACAGGATAAACGGGGACATAAGGTTCTGGCAGTAGGGCAGGAAGCAAAAATGATGCTGGGGAAAACACCAGGAAATATAACCGCTATCAGGCCAATTAAAGATGGGGTGATTGCAGATTTTGAAGTGACAGAAGCGATGCTCAGGTACTTTATCAATAAGGTTCATAACAGAAGAACTCTTGTTCATCCTCGGATTATTATTTCAGTCCCGTCCGGCATTACTCAGGTGGAGAAGAGAGCTGTTAAAGAATCTGCCGAATCAGCAGGAGCAAGAGAAGTGTACTTGATTGAAGAGCCAATGGCGGCAGCAATCGGTGCAGGACTGCCGATTACTGAACCAACAGCCAATATGATTATTGATATTGGTGGTGGTACAACTGAAGTGGCTGTCATATCACTTGCTGGCATAGTTTACGCAAAGTCAGTGCGGGTTGCCGGAGACAAGATGGATGAATCAATTCTCCAATATATTAAACGTAAACATAACCTGGCCATAGGAGAGCGGACTGCAGAACTGATAAAAACAACAATCGGTAATGTGATGCCGGAAGAGCCATATGAGGTGATGGATATTAAGGGCCGGGATCTTGTCTCAGGTGTTCCTAAAACTCTTCAAATTTCAGCGGAAGAGATCCAGTCAGCTATAGGAGAGCAGATTGATGTTATTGTTGAGGCAGTACGAGTAGCATTGGAAATTACTCCTCCCGAACTTGCTGCTGATATAGTTGATAATGGAATCGTTCTTACTGGTGGCGGAGCACTGTTGAAAAATCTTGATAAATGCCTTAAGGAAGCGACCGGGATGCCTATTATTGTGGCGGAAGATCCTCTTTCTTCTGTGGTTCTTGGATCAGGGAAAGCCCTTGATAATCTAGATATTTTACGTGAAGTGACGATAGATTAATCGGTCATTGAAAATGGTTTGATCAGCATTCCCGTATACGTAGGAATGACGAAAGATTGCAGTAAGATATGCTTTTACGAAATTGTCTTTTAGTACCTTACTTCCTTATTCCTGTCATAAAAAACAAGAAACAGAGGAATGTATTTTGAAATTATGTGGTTACAGATATCGCCAAGGTACTTATACCCCCTTGTGGGGTGTTAGAGGAGCTATGACAAACCTCTGGTTGACTATAAGTAATGAGTTCGGTTAGTGAGCAGTTCCTGACCATTTACGTTCTTTTCTGAACAGTAGCGATTTGTGAGAAAAAAGTCTAAAAATATAGCAAGGAGCTCTTTTTTTGCTACCCTGAGAATTTCTCTGCTTATATCTGTTCTGTTTGTTGTCTGCCTGCTGCTTCTCGGTTCAATGTTTGGAGGAACTTTCGGGACGCCGCATCAGCTAACCCTCGACTTCATCGGTCCCCTGCAAAGTACTGTTACCAGAGCAACCTCAGGAATAATGACATTTAAAAATGACTATGTTGCGCTATGGAATGTACGATCAGAAAACAGACGGTTGCAGGTTCTTGTTGATACATATTTGACTGAACTTGGGGAGTACAGAGAAGGATACAGTTCCTATCTTCATCTTGAAGAGCTTCTTGAGTTTAAAGAGAAACAAGACTTTAATCCTCTGGTAGCCCGCGTTGTTGGTAAGGAGCCTGCCTATTGGTTCCAGACAATTGTGGTTGATCGCGGGGAAAGTGATGATGTTCTTGAGGGAATGATTGCCATTACTCCTCGCGGTGCTGTGGGACAGGTGATCCATGCTGGTGAAAATTATTGTAAAATTTTGCTGGCGAATGCCCCGAGTAGTGCTATTGATGCAATGATCCAGAAAAATCGCATACGTGGTATCTTGAAAGGGGCTGGGGAGAAAGGATATGTACTTAATTACGTACAAAAAAATGTAGATGTGAGTGTCGGTGACCATATTGTTACAGCAGGAATAGGTGGTGTATTTCCCGCAGGTATTCCCCTTGGAAAGGTTTCAGTTGTGCATAAAAAGAGACGGGGAATGTTTCAGGAAATAGAAGTCACTCCTGGAGTGGATTTTCAAAAACTGGAGTATGTTTTTATTGATCCAACGGACAGGAAGAAGATTTTGAGGGATATGGTTATGTCTACCGAGAGGTAATTAAAGTTTATGTTATTGTTATTGTTTTGGGTACTTGGGATTGCATTGATAGTAGCTCAAACAACACTGCTGCAATTTTTTCCGTTGTGGACAGGTAGACCTGATTTTATTTTTATCCTTGTAGCATTTACAGGTTATCGTTTTGCCTGGATCCCGGGTATCATTCTTGCTTTTGCGTTGGGATGGGTGATGGATATTGTCACCGGGATTCATCTCGGATTTTATCCACTGCTGTGTCTTGTGACATTTACTGCTTTAAAGGTTTTGACCAGTAATAGTCCTATAAAAGAATCAACCTATCAGATACCTCTTGTGGGAGGCAGTTACTTTCTGATACAGATGTTTTTCTATTTTGTTTACTCCTTGATTCTGCCGGAAGAGTTACCTGAATGGTCCTGGGGTTCCACTACGCAGAGAACCGCGTTAGTTGTGATAGCAGCAGTACCTCTTTTTTTGTTGTTTAACAGTTTGTTTGAGTATGTACAAAAACGTCGGATGCAGTCAAGACCTCCTCGTCGACGACAGCGTAAATCTTTGTAAGTATTGGTTGGTTCATGGGCTTGAAACTGTTCTTTAAAGAAATTGATGATATATCTGAGCATGACGAAGGTGCGCTCGATCTACTCAAGAAGAGATTACTGGGTGCTGCTGTTGTCATCATTGTTTTCTTCACAATTATTGTTTTGCGATTGTGGTCCCTGCAGGTCACTCATGGAAAAGATTATGAAAGGCGTGCTTATAATAATAGAGTTCAGGTACAACGGGTGGTTGCACCAAGAGGGCATATTCTGGATCGAAATGGTAATGAGATTGTCACGAACCGACCTTCATTCAACGTAGTTCTCATTCGGAAAGATTCCCGGGATCTGGGAGCTGTGTTGAAAAGGCTTGCTCCTGTCCTTGAAAAAGATGTCTCAGAGTTGTGGAAAAAAATAAGAGAAGCTTCCGGAACTCCAAGATATTTACCTATTCGCTTAAAGGAAGATATTGATTGGGAGACATTGGCATATCTTGAGAACCACAACCACGATTTTTCGGGCGTCCGGATAGAGGTACAGCCGGTACGTGTGTATCATTATGGTAATTTAGCCGCGAATACACTGGGATATCTGGGATCTATCAGCAAAAAAGAGCTGGCAAAAGCGGATAAGAAGATTTATAGCGGCGGAGATATTATCGGTAAGAGAGGGCTTGAAAGGCTGAGAGAAAGTGATCTTCGAGGAGAGAAGGGTAAAAACTATTCTGAAGTCAATGCCAAAGGATTTGAACAGCAGTTATTAAAATCGATTGACCCATTACCTGGCAGAGAAATACGACTCACTTTGGATGTAGCACTTCAGCAGGTAGCTGAGACTTTTATGGATGCGGGTGAAAAATCCGGGGCTGTTGTGGCTATGGAAGTGAATACGGGGCGATTGCTCACAGTGGTTTCCACACCTTCCATTCACATTGACCAGTTTGTCGGTGGTATTTCACATACTAACTGGAAGGCCTTACTTGATAATCCTAAACATCCACTTATCAACAAAGCTGTTCAGGCAAACTATCCTCCCGGGTCCACGTATAAAATGGTCACTGCATTGGCTGGACTCGGCAAAGGTGTTATAAATGAACACACCGTTTTTTACTGTCCAGGATATTATAGATTTGGTAACAGGACATACAGATGCTGGAAGCGTGGTGGCCATGGTCCCGTGAATTTAAAAAAAGCTATCAGTCAGTCCTGTGATGTGTATTTTTACCAGGTCGGTCAGCGGGTTGGAGTAAACAGTCTGGCGGAATATGCTCAAAAACTCGGTCTTGGGAAAAAAACCGGGGTCGACATGGAGCATGAAAAAAGAGGTTTGACGCCGACTAAAGAGTGGAAACTGAAATATCGAAAGGGCAAATGGCAGGAAGGTGAAACGTTATCAGTGGCTATCGGTCAGGGGTTTAATCTTGTCACACCGATCCAAATGTGTGTAATGACGGCAACTCTGGCTAATGGTGGAAGGGTGTATCGGCCTCAGTTGGTGGAGACGGTTGTTGATCCGGAAGGTAATGTTGTTGAAAGTTTTAAACCGGAGATGGTAAATGAGGTAAAAGGGTTGGATCGCTATTTCAGATTAATAAGAGAAGGGATGGTAGAGGTAGTCCAGGGAAAACGGGGAACGGCCAGGTCTGTTGCAATTGAAGGTCTTCGAATTGGAGGAAAAACGGGTACCGCCCAGGTAGTTAAAATTGCCGTCTATCGACATCTTAAAGAAAAAGATATTCCTTATAAATTCCGGGATCATGCCTGGTTTACCTGTTATGCTCCCGCTGAGCACCCTGAAATTGCAGTAACTGTTATGGTGGAGCATGGTTTACACGGTGGCTCCGGTGCAGGTCCGGTGGCCAGAGCAATTCTAAGTGAATATTTTCGAAACAGGTTGGAGAATGTTAATTCTGAAATGGCCATTGCTCATTAGGAAAGCAGATATCAGGTATAGAAGGTTTGATTTATGATTAGAATGGATAGAAGGCTATTTGAGCATTTTGATATGATTCTCATGCTTTTCATCTGCATGGTCTGCACGATGGCGCTTTTTAATCTCTACAGTGCGTCATTTCCTCATAGTGAGTATGGGGTTGCACCATATGTCAGGCAGGGTTATTTTTTTCTGATGGGTGTTTGTGCCTTTGTTTTTGCCATTAGTTTCGATTATCGGGAATTGCATTCGCTGAACTATCCTTTCTATGTGCTCATAATATTTCTGCTCGTTATTGCTTTTTTCGTGGGTGATGAAGCCGGGGGATCACAGAGATGGATTAATTTGGGGTTTTTCAGGCTGCAACCTTCAGAACCCGCTAAATTGATGCTGGTTATTGCGCTAGCCAGTTTCTATTCGAGAAAAGAAGTTGCCGATGGCTATTCCATCAGGCAGCTGCTGGTTCCTGTGGGGCTTACCGCCATTCCTTTTGTACTTATTCTCCTGCAGCCAGATCTTGGAACATCATTGATGTTCGGTATTATTTTTGTTTCCATGACCGTCTTTGTGAAGCTTCGGATGTCAACATATGTGATTATGGGAAGTCTGGCACTGGGGCTTGGTGGTTTTGCCTGGGAGCAACTATTAAAGCCATATCAAAAACAGCGTATCCAGACTTTTCTTAATCCTGAGAAAGATCCAATGGGGCATGGTTATCAGATTGTACAGTCAAAGATAGCAGTGGGCAGCGGTGGAACTTTTGGTAAGGGGTATATGGAAGGAACCCAGGGGCATCTCCATTTTCTACCGGAACGTCACACAGATTTTGCTTTTGCAGTCTGGGGTGAGGAGTGGGGATTTGCAGGAAGTCTCATCTTTCTTGGGATCTATTTTATGTTGTTGCTATGGGGGATTTACGTTGCAATGCACGCGAAAGACCGATTTGGGGTGCTGCTGGCTTTTGGAGTTGTTACGCTTATTTTCTGGCAGGCAATAATCAATCTCTTGATGATTCTCGGATTTCTTCCAGTTGTTGGGATTCCACTTCCGCTCGTTTCTTATGGGGGGTCTTCCCTGCTTACCACCATGTTCGCTCTTGGGATTCTTATGAATGTGAGGATGCGCCGGTTTCAGAGCTTGCAGTCAGTTGAAACCTGATTAGTACCTTACTCCCTTATTCCTGTCATAAAAAACAAGAAACAGAGGAATGTATTTTGAAATTATGTGGTTACAGATATCGCCAAGGTACTTATACCCCCTTGTGGGGTGCCAGTGCCTTACTCCATAAAAGCTGTAACTCAGTTCAGTACCCCCTCCTTGTGGGGTGTTGTCACTTGTCCTGTGCCTGGAGAACAAGTTCTTTGAGGCCGCAGATAAACAGCGGATTGGTGTTTAAAGACGGGGTGGACATAAGGCACATATTGAGTGCTTCGGCTCTTTTTTTGTAGAGCATGTCAATTTCGTACAGTGTCTCAATGTGATCCGATACAAAGCTGATGGGAACTGCCAGTATGTTTTCACATCTTTCATCTGCCAGTACTTCAAGCATTTTCGGAGTAGATGGTGACAACCACTCTACTGGGCCGCTTCTACTCTGGAAGCATAATCTTCCATTCTGTGCGGTTATCTTCTCTACTGCATTGATTGTTTCGTTGATATGGGTGACATATGGGTCACCTCTTTTGATGAATGATACGGGGAGGCTGTGGGCGCTGTAGATAATCTGTATAGTATTATTTGGGAAAAGTTGTAAGCCTGCCTTTATATTATCAGCCAGAGCTTTTATATATGAAGGTTGAGTAGGATATGAGGAAATGACTTTAAGGGGTATATGTGGTGCCAGTTGATGTAAGCTTTTTTTCAAGTGGAGAACCGAAGAACCTGTAGTAGCTTTTGAAAAATGTGGGTAGAGGGTGAGCGCTGTAATAGAATCAACCTCTTGGCTCAGTAAAAAATTAATCGCATCATCTGCAAAGGGCTGCCAATACCGCATGGCAACTGTGACAATGAAATCCCCTTTTTTTCTGATACTTGTCTGCAGGGCTGAGGCCTGTTGAAGAGTAATTGCGAGTAGCGGAGAACCGCCTCCTATCTTTGCATAAATGGACCTGCTTTTGGGAGCACGTCTGCGGGATATAAACCATGCAATGGGCTTTTGCAATAAAGGGGGCCCCAGCTGGATGATTTCTCTGTCTGAAAAGAGATTGAAGAGGAAGGGAGCGACATCGTTCTGTGTGTCAGGTCCGCCCATGTTAAGAAGGATGACCCCGGTCTTTCGTTTTTTCAATGTAACTTACCGAGAGAGTGTGCTGAGTGTTTTTTAAGGTTAAGTATGTTACTCGGAAATGAATCAAATAGCCAGATTTGAAAAAATAGCTCAGACAAAAGTATTTGGAGATAAAATATTAGAAGGGAAAAAAAAATCGTCCTTGATTCTCGTTTTGATGGGAATATAATATAAGAATAAGCAGAAAAATATTCTGCATGGGATGTGCCCTGTGGCACATGTGGAAAACAGGAGAGAACTTCTGTTTTGATTTATAATGGAGGAGCTATATGGAACTTAAGATCGAAGCCCGAAATGTTGAGTTGCGTAAAGGTTGGCACGGAAGAATTCAGGAAGAAAAGGAAAAGCTGGTTCGCCACTACCCTAATTTCGTTCTCCATTTGCGTGTCAGCATTGAAGCTACTACCCATCATAAAGAGGGAGGGTTTGAGATCAAGCTTGTCGCAACAGTACCCAACGATACTGTAGTCGTCACAAGGAAGGGAGACTCTGTTCGTCCTGCATTAACTGAATCTTTTGATGTGTTGGCCTTACAATTGAAAGAAATTCAAAGAAAGAAAAGGAAAAGCAAGAAGGCTTCCAGCCAGAGCAGTGTGCCCGACGGAGTAGGGGTTATAAGAAAATTATCACCCTATGAATCCTATGGTTTTATAACGTCAGTTGATCAAAGAGACATATATTTCCATGAAAATTCACTGAAAAATGTAAATATGGATGACCTTTCCGAGGGGGATAGTGTCATCTTTGGGGAATCTCAAGGAGATAAAGGACCCCAGGCTACCTGGGTAAGATCTGCAGAATAAATTCAGTTGTTGTTTCGATGGTGAGAAGCCCTGGGCGTTTTACGTTCAGGGCTTTTTATTTTTCAAATGATCCAGCCTTTAAACCAGGGTTAAGGGAGTAGAAAATTGTGAAAGAAGAAACCTATCTTATTGACGGCAGCGCGTATATCTATCGTGCTTATCATGCCATAGCTCCGCTCTCAAACAGTAAAGGTGTACCTACTCATGCAGTTCTCGGATTTATAAACACTATAAAAAAACTTATGCGTGAGAAACAACCCAAATACCTGGTTGTTGCTTTTGACAGTAAGGGTGAGGTCTTCCGTCACGAACTATACAAAGATTATAAGGCTAATCGTCCTCCAATGCCGGAGGACCTTTCCTGCCAGATCCCATTTATCAGAAAATATGTTGAGGCATCCGGTATCCCTGTTTTACAGAAAACAGGCGTGGAAGCAGATGATCTGATCGCATCGGCGACTATGCGATTACAAGATCTTGGCCACAATGTCATTATAGTCTCAGGAGATAAAGATCTCCTGCAGCTTGTTGGAAATGGGGTAGTAATGTGGGATCTCATGAAAGATAAGATTATGACTACCGTGGAGGTTGAACAAAAATATAAGGTATCAACAGCACAGCTCCTGGATACTTTTGCCCTCATTGGGGATAGTGCAGATAATATACCCGGAGTGCACGGTATTGGCCCTAAAACTGCCGAGAAGTTGATCAATACTTATGGCTCCCTGGATGGAATCTATGCAAACATAGATTCTATGAAGCAATCAAAAATGAAGGAGAATATCATTGCAAACAGAGCTTCTGCGTATCTCGCAAAAGATTTGATCAGGTTGAAAATTGATGTTGAGGTGCCCCTGGACCCATCAGGTTATCAATTAAAGGAGCCTGACAATGACCAACTTGCTGAGATGTATAGTGAACTCGAATTTTCGACTCTGCTTAAAACAGTAGATAACAGTAAGCCTGTTTCGACCAAAGGGTTTGCCACTGTCCGAACAGTGGATCAATTGGCAGAACTTGTTGCTCTGCTGGAAGAGAGTGAGAAACTGGTTATTGACACAGAGACCACTTCTTTGAATGCGCGGGTTGCCAGGCTTGTTGGTTTGTCACTCAGTGTCGATCTGCAGCGGGCATGGTATATTCCCCTTGGACATGTAGATGAACGGGGAGAGTTGCGTACAGACCAATTATCAGAGGATGTGGTATGTAACGCTTTGCGGCCATTTCTCTTGTCTCAGAACATTCAGAAGATAGGGCATAATCTGAAATATGATATCACAGTACTTAAGCAGCAGTGGGGAATTGAGGTGGCACAACCGCTCTGTGATACTCTGATTGCAGCTTATCTTACGGAAAGTAAAAGTCCATCTTTCAAACTTGATGATCTGTGTATGGAAAGAGGGGTGCGTTTGACTTCTTTTGATGAAGTTGTAGCAGGAGATAAACGGGAAGAGTGTTTTGCATATGTTGATATTGATGTGGCGGGGCCATACAGTTGTGAAGATGTATATGGTGCGCTCCTTTTATGGCAGGACTTGAGTTCAGTTCTTGAAGAGAGGCAGTTGACGGAACTCTTTCATGATGTTGAAATGCCTATTGTCTCAATATTGTCAAAAATGGAGATCACAGGAATATGTGTCGATGATATTGTCCTGGAAAAATTATCCCAGGAATTTTCAGAGAAATTAAGCCTGCTTGAAGAAGAGATTTATACTCTTGCCGGACATGAATTTAATATTAATTCGCCCAAGCAGGTCGGTCAGGTACTTTTTGTTGAGCTTGAGCTTCCCCATGGGAGAAAAACGAAAACGGGATATTCAACGGATGTGAAGGTTCTGGAAAAACTTGCCGGAAAGCACCCTTTAC
>JAOZLO010000472.1:1269-3124 GCA_029934775.1 Desulfocapsaceae bacterium | reverse complement strand
ACGGGGAGGGGGAAAATGCCTGACCTTGAAGGATTAAGTTTACGAAAGAGCTTGCAGCTGCTCCAGGAGCATAATTTAAAGATACGTCTTCGTGGAACAGGAAGGGTTGTATCACAGAAACCTCTTCCAGGTGCTCTCCTTCAAGGGATTTCTGAATGTATTTTGACTCTGGAGAAAGTAGAAGATATGAAATTTGAAAAAATGATAGATGCCGGGCCTGACAATAACGGGTTGTCGGCAGAAAAAAACTGAACAAGTGCATTTTATGGGCAGCATAAAAAAAACAGTACATCCCAGATCGTTGGAGATGCTTCTTCGGGGAACCGAGTATACACTGGGAATGGGTAGCCTCGGGGTAAATATTAAAGATATTTTTATCGATTTCGTCACGGCCGATTCAAGAAACGTATTGGTCGGTGCTCTTTTTGTGGCTATCAGGGGGGGGGAGTGCGACGGCCATGATTTTATCTCCTGTGCTATAACTAATGGATGTGTAGCTGTTATCTGTGAGACAGGGAGAGTCGACCCGGAGCAGTTGGGAGAGTGGGATGGTGTTCTAATAGAAGTTGAAAATAGTGGCAAAGCCTATGGACGTATTGCGGCAAATTACTACAACAGACCTGCGGAGAAACTTATCTTTATCGGTGTCACCGGCACTAATGGTAAGACTACTGTCACTTTTTTGTTAGAGTATATCCTTCTTCGAGCCGGTATGAAAGTTGGTGTCATTGGTACTGTTAATAACAGATATGTAGGAGACAGTGGTGAAACGGTAGTATTGTCAACACGCTTCACAACCCCTGAAGCTCTGGTGTTACAACAGCTTCTTCGTGAAATGGCAGATGCCGGGGTCCAGTATGTGATAATGGAAGTGTCATCCCATGCACTTACCCAGAACAGGATCAGTAATATTCGTTTTAAGGTTGCGGCATTTACCAACTTTTCAAGGGATCATCTGGATTATCATGTCAGCATGGAGGGTTATCTTGCCGCGAAATTGAGGCTTTTTTCAAACCATATGGTTCAAAATGGAGTTGCTGTGTTACCGGCTGGTACTGGAAGAAAAGACGATCAGGACTGGCATACTACTCTGGTTGCGCACTGTGAAACATATTGCCAGAAAGTACTTTACTGGGGAGATGGAGAGAACGTGGATATTCAGCTGCTTGATTACAATTTAACACTCGATAAAACAGAGCTGAATGTTCTTCTGGATGGTACAAAAACGATCAAACTCTGTTCTCCACTGGTTGGCAGGTTTAATATTGATAATCTATTAACTGTGTTCGGTCTCAGCTCTAGTCTGGGAGTTGATGTGAATAGTGTTACAGGTGGGCTTGAAAACGCAGTGGGAGCTCCCGGAAGATTAGAAAGGGTTATAGGTTTAGTAGATGAGCCATTGAACGGGCCGGTCGTTTTTGTCGATTACGCTCACACACCCGATGCTTTGGAAAAGGTGCTCTCAACCCTGACATTGTTACCCCATGGGGATCTGCACTGTGTTTTTGGCTGTGGAGGTGACAGGGATAATGGAAAGCGTTCAGTGATGGGGGAAATTGTCAGTCGCTTTAGTGACGTTGTAATCGTAACCGACGATAATCCCAGAACTGAGAATCCGGATCTAATTGTAGACCAGATTCTAGTAGGAATTAATATGACGGAATTCGAATTGAAGTCAGCTGAAGAATTGAAAAAAAGAGAAACGGGAGACAAAACGGTTGTAGTAGAAAGAAACCGGGCTAATGCTATCAAACTGGCTGTCACCTGCGCCAGTCCGGAAGATGTGGTACTTATAGCTGGCAAAGGGCATGAGACATATCAGTTGATTAAAGGTGTTAAATATCCTTTTGATGAT
>JAOZLO010000472.1:0-1259 GCA_029934775.1 Desulfocapsaceae bacterium | reverse complement strand
AGCTGAGTATCAAGGGAAGGCGGTTTTTTGATGACAGAACTGAGGTTGAAAAAGTGTTCTGCTCATGGACGAATGACAGAATTACAAAGGCTGTCGAAGGAAGATTATCAGGAACAGGGAATAGTGTCCAGTTGTTTGGAGAGGTGATAACTGACAGTAGACAGGTGAGTGATAATTCGATTTTTGTTGCCCTTAAAGGTGAAAAATATGACGGTCATGAGTTTGCATTTCAGGCTGCTGAAAATGGCGCAGCCTGTCTGCTTGTGGAAAAAGAAATAGTACTCCCTGCCGGGACAGATGTCAGCCAGATTGTTGTACCTGATACATTGAGAGCTTTGGGAGATATGGCGGCTTACAGGAGGCTGCAGCTTAAAAAAATATGCAATCAGATCGTTATTGGTATAACGGGAAGTTGCGGTAAAACAACAATCAAGGAAATGGTTGCATCAATACTGCAGCGTAAATGGCCCGACGGTCCTGAATACCCAGAGGACTGTGTTCTCAAAACTCAAGGGAATTTTAATAACCTTATTGGCATGCCGCTGTCGCTGCTGCCTCTTACTCTTTCCCATCGTGCGGTTGTGTTGGAGATGGGGATGAACCAGCCAGGGGAATTGCGCCGTCTCACCGAGATTGCAGATCCGGATATCAGCTGTATTGTCAATATACATGAAGCACATCTTGAAGGACTTCACTCTATTGAGGGAGTTTCCAAGGCAAAGGAAGAGCTCTTCGCGGGTACCAAAAAGAGTGGCATACTGGTTGTTAATATCGATGATCCTAGAATCTGCAGCTTTGCCGGGAAATATGAACAGGCCAAAATAACATTCACTGCTCTTGAGGGAAATCTTGATAAAAACCCGGATATGTGGGCATCCAATATAGACTTTGGAGAGACAGGAGTTATCACTTTTACACTGCATTATGGAAAAGAAACAGAAGACATTCACCTCTATACGGTTGGAGAGCATAACGTATCTAACGCAATGGCAGCTGCGGCTATTGCATATAGCAGCGGAGCAAATTTCCAGGAAATAGCTGCAGGTCTTGCCGACTTCAGGGCGCCTGATAAACGTATGGAGATCGTTCGGACTAAAGCTGGTTATAATCTGCTCAATGATACATATAATGCAAATCCTGCGTCAATGGCAGCTGGCCTGAAAACCTTAAAACAGATAGCCGGCAATTACTGCGTTGCGATTCCCGGGGATATGTTGGAACTTGGTGAAGCCGCCATAACGGCACATTTTGAACGGGGT
>JAOZLO010000471.1 GCA_029934775.1 Desulfocapsaceae bacterium | reverse complement strand
ATCGACATCGCTATCCTGGAAAAAGACGAAAATAAGAATTCCAAACAAACAAGGGGCCGAAACTCAGGGTGTTGTGCTCTGTTAATTGTCGGCGGATTATTCACGATTGGGGATATCATTTGACCATTTCACGCAATTTCCAAAATAGTGTTTTTTGCCTTACACGCACTTCGCGAATGTATATCCTCAGAGTGTGAGGTCAATAGATAATATGCGTACTATATGAATAAAATCATACTTATATTATATAATATGAAAATTATACTTGACATAACATATTTAATGCTTATTGTTATATGAAACCAAGTCATATTTATGACAATTGAACCTACTTTTTACAGAAAGTTACTATGAGCGAAGACAAGAAAGTAAGCAAGAAGCCAACAAAGACAATCCGAGTTACCATTGTAGTAACGGAAGAAGAAAAAGAGTTGTTACAATTGCTGAAAAAAAAGACTGGCAAAACAGTAACAACCATCATCAAGGATGGAGTAAATCTATATTGGAAAAGATTCCTGAAAGAACAGGAGTTGTTGAAGCAACTTGATGATGATTAACAACTTTTACAAGGGAGGGATGTAGAATAAAAAAAGACTAACGGTAGGGGCTTTGAGTTGTTCCCTGCTGGATAAAATTATCTGTTTAAAGATAGAAAAAATGAATATTTTGAAATAGAAACTATGCAGTACCGGTGAAACCACATAGTTGGGATTCACACCTTAACTTTGAATGGAAGATATTGTAAGTACTAATTTATATTATGAAAATCATTAACTTTGAAAAAATGAGAAACGTGAGGGAACTGCCCATTGAGTGACGAGTAGTTTCAGTGCTTCGGATTCCATTCTCTTGCTATAGAGAGGATGAAATGGCAAACGAAGTAAAACCGAAAAAAAACAAAAACGATGTAGTTTATTTTACACAGAAAGAGCTTGCTGATCGATGGAGAGTCACGCAAGCGACAATCAAGAATATTCGGGACAAGGGTAGTATACCATATTTCTTCCCCCCAAACTCATCAAGGGTACTTTATCCCAGGGGAACGTCAAAGTTAAATATACGCTGGGTAAAAAGTGTTACGAGGATGAGCTGAGATATTTTTTCGCAGGTATTTACCTACAAAGTCTGTAATACTCCGGCATAGCTGACATCTTCACATAAAAAAGGCGCAACTCTTTTGTTAAGACAGTTGAACTGTGTCTTATTATAGCCTGAGAAGTCTGAGTGCCAAGTGACTTCTGGCAGCAAATTCACGAGTCGCTTTTGCGATGTTACTGAAATGCATCAGCCGGAGAAGGCTGATAGCAAAATTTCGCAGGCAGGCCATCATATGCGGGCCTTTCCCTTTACGCAATTGGTGCCTGTCTTCATCGTATACCATGTCCCGTACATAATGGGATCGATTTTCTATTGACCAGTGTCCCCTTGAGAGAGCAAGTAACCGTTTAGGACCAGCCTGCTCTGGAGTTAATGATGTAATCCCATAGACGGTTTCAATGCTGGTTGTGCCGGTAGTAAGTTGAGTCCTTTCCCGGACTATCTTGAAAACCTGTCCGCAATGGGGAAAATCGAGATAGTCATTGAGCAGAGTTGATGAACGTAGAGTTCTCACCTCCAGTCTGCCGTGGCCTTTATTGATAGTTTGGTGTTGAGGGGGAAAAATCGTTTTCCCTGAGGATACGAATATCGTCACAAAGGGTTTTCTGATTGTTTTTGACAATGAAGAGATAATCAGCCTTCTTTTCTTTAACAATATAGCGGGCAGTTTTGACCTGCGTGTGCAAAGCGTCAGCTGTAACGACCTTTCCCTTGATATCAAGGTCATCAAGAAGTGGTTTGATCATGGGGATCTCATTGGTTTTCTCATCAACTTCAAGCTGACTGACCGTCACTGCCTGGTTGTGAAGAAAAGCGCTGAGCAGATGCACCTGAGTTCCGTTTTCACGTTTTGCGCCTTTGAGTGTTTTGCCATCAATGGCAATGGCATGGTCATCAGCAATACCCAGTAACCAATCGCCAAGACATTGCTCTACGCTTTCTACATCTGCGGATTGAAGAACACGCCTGATAGTAGGCTCTGATGGTGGAATAAATTGTTTTCTTTTTTTATCAAAACGTGCTCGCAGTCGTTTAAGTTGATTTTGCGTAAGCCGTCCCGCCCATTCGGCAAGGGAGGCGTATGTTTTTTCTCCTCCCAAGAGAGCCGCGATGGCAATAGTCAGTACGGTAAAATACGGGTGCCGGATGCCACGTGGCTTTCTGACATCGGGTAATCGCCGCAATCGCAGAAGGAGATTTTCCATTTGTTTATTGCTCAGTGCACAGGATTGCATAGGCCACCTCCATGAGGGATGAGGATTTAAACCAGCCAGGTTTTTTCTTGCGTACTTTGTAAGAGGATAAACAAGGATTTGCTTGGGGCAGTTATTGAAATAATACCGGTTGCCTGATTTTGAGAAACCTTTTGTCTGGCCAAGGACTTGCCAGTTTGCAGCCCGATAACAGGCTCCTTTAAAACGAGGCGTCTCGACAAAAGTTTCAGCCAGCAAAATTGGATGGCCGTAAATGGCCTGCCAGTCATGGGGCAACCGTTTGAGGGTAAGAGAAAGCACTCTGGATGCCAGGTTGCTGATCTTGAGGTCAGGTAAAATGAGAAAACGAGTGTTGTTAGCGATCAGATGAAGACGTTGATATTGAATGACCTTTGACCAGCCAATCCATTGATCACGGGGTTTACATTTAAGTGCTGCGGCCTGCCAGCCGAGCAATGCAAGCCAGCAATCTTCAAACACCGCTACATAACGCAGTGTTTTACCGACCATGACTTTCAGGCCAAGGTAGTGATGTTGCCTGATGAGAGTATCCCATCTTTTTCTTTCAGACGGGAAAATAAGCCGTACTTGAACACCCTGAATAATATTACGATGATGGTAGGGTGTGGATTTGTATTTCCTGTTCATGGGTAAAGTATATAAAATCCAGAACAAAAAAACCAGGTTTTTTTGATAAGGTCGTCAACTCAACTGGTTGTAGCTATCTTTGACATGGCCCTGGATGACTTTTTAGCCCCAGGGCTGATTATATTTCCTGCTGGTTCGGCTCAGGACGTGTGCTTTTTCTGATATGGACAGTACTGCCATTCT
>JAOZLO010000470.1 GCA_029934775.1 Desulfocapsaceae bacterium | reverse complement strand
TCCACCCGGTAGCTGTACTACCATCATGCCCTTGGAATCTTCATATGACTGTGCCCCCAATGTCCTTGCCAGGCTCTTGGCAATTACATCCCGTTGATCCCTGGCACTGTTAGCGGTCTGACCATGAATCTCGATATTGTAGATTCTCTCATTCAAGTCGGCAATTTCATGAATCTGGGAATTGATACCCTCGATTTTCGAGACGATGACATCGTTGATGCTCCCTTTGATTGAGTTAAGCTCATTGACAGTACTGTTGAAACTGTTTGCAACAACCTGGCCTTGGAGGATAACATTATTACGTTGTACAAGATCACTGGGATTAGCCGAGAGTTCTTGCAGGGAATCGAAAAAAGTATCTATATCAGTTGATATATTGTCGTCTGTAATATTAAAGACCTGCTCAAGCTGTGAAAGAGGAAGGGCCAGTGCGTCTTGAAGGCCGACATCGACAGCTTTTTCTTTTATCTGTCTATCGATAAAAACGTCATGCTGTCTACTTATATCTGTAATTTTGACACCCTGGCCAATAAAAAAATCTCCGTAATTCATCGAGGGATAGGTACCAAATACAGGCTGTTGCCTTGAGTAACCTTCAGTGTTGAGATTGGATATGTTATTTCCAATGATCTCTATGGATTTCTGGTTAACCTCAAGGGAGGTTCTTCCAGCATTGAGTGCGTTAAAAAGTCCGCCCATATCAGATTTTCCCAGAGAGAAGTCGGCCGTTTATCTGAGAAGCAATAGCAGAAGCATTTGGGGAATATGTAGAGGTAACAGTTTTTTGCCCAAAAAATTCCATTGTTTCCCTAATCCAGCCAAGGGTCGATTTAAAGAGAAAGGCATTACGACGATTCTCCAGACGGATCAGGGCTGCAATTGATTTATCCTGATCATCGATTATTTTTATGTGGGCCAGCACCTGAACGAGTTCCTCTTTTTCCGTCATCACAGCACTCATCCCTTCCATATCCAGTGTTTTCGCATATGCTCTTTCTGTGAGAATAACACTATGCAATCGTGTCAAATATTGTCGAGTGGTTCTGGTTGCCATTTTATCTGTCCTCTACCAGGAATTGTAAGAGTGAGGCTGATACTTTATTCAGATCCGGCTCGTAGGATCCATCAGCGATCTGTTCTTTGATTTCCTGGATTCGTTCAGCCCTTTCAGTGTCGTCTGTTTTCATCGCACCCTGAGCTTTGTGGACATCCTGAAGAACAGAAGAAAATTGCACTTTGTCTTCACCAGTCGCCTTGTTATTTTTATCTATCTGCGTATTCTGGCTTTTTTTCAGATTTCCGATCTGACCGGGACCTCCTACGCCAAAAAATTCAACGCTCATAGCATTATCCTAGTTTGAGTTTTACCATAGCTGCACTACAGGTGTCATAAGAGACATTGTTACTTTTACTATCGGTGATCCAGAGAAGAATCTTTAGGAAAAAGAAAATAAAGAATGGGAGAGGTAATCACAGAAGTTCTGGAGTAAGGTACTGATAAGGGATGTAAGAGACAGGTGATAGTGTATGTCAAAATCACTTTTTATTTTCTATAACCGGGGCCATCTGTTTATATATCGCTTCAGCAATACCTAGTCCCTGGCCTCTGGTTGATGCTTTGGCAGTTTCCATATCAAGCATTTCCTGAAATATTTCTGTCGACATGCTTTTTTCAAAAAGTCCGCCTTCAGGCACTGCTTTACGCATGGCTTTGAACATCTCCATCAAATAAAGTGTTTCAAATTCACTGCTGGATTCTCTTAAAGATTGCAGATCTCTTTGCTTACGATCTGACGTTTGTTGTGTTTGAGGACTGATAAGCATCCTCGGATCAATTTTAAAATCCATTTATTACTCCCTGTGGAGTTTTACAATATATGAAAAAAGCATCATATAATTATTAATTCACCATGCATAGACCCTGAAGCTTTAATAGCCTGGAAAATGGCAATAAGATCCCTCGGAGTTGCTCCTATGGCATTGAGGGCGTTGGCGATCTCTCCAAGAGAAATGCCTTTATACATGTCAATAAGGACAAGCTGTCCTTCTTCTTCCACAGCTGTAATATCAGTTTGCGGGGTGATGACGGTTCGACCATCTGCAAAAGGGTTCGGTTGTGAGACCTGATAGTCTTCACGGATTATAAGGCTTAGGTTGCCATGAGACACCGCCACAGTTGATAACCTGACATCCCTGCCCATAACAATTGTTCCTGTACGTTCATTAACGACAACTTTGGCCGTAGAATCCGCATTAACATCAAGAACTTCAATTGCAGCCACGAATTCAACGATGTTTTTTCTAAACTGCTCTGGGATGGAGATTTTCACCGTACCTGAATTGTCGGGAAAAGCAGTACCTGTCCCAAACCTGCGGTTAATCGCTTCAGACATATTCGCGGAGGTGGTGAAATCAGCATCACGCAGTTGATATTGCAGAATACCGTTTTTGCCAATTTCGACTGCGACTGTATTCTCGATAATGGCACCACCGGAAATACGACCAACCGTAGGGTGATTTTTCTGAGCCTGAGCTGCTTTACCGCCAAAAGAAAAACCGCTTATTGCAAGGGGGCCCTGGGCAACAGCATATACTTGACCATCAGCACCGACCAAAGGTGTCATTAAAAGTGTGCCTCCGGCCAGACTTTTTGCATCCCCCATGGAAGAGACTGTAATATCAATTGTTGAACCGGAGCTGGCAAATGGAGGCAGAGTTGCTGTGACCATGGCTGCTGCCACATTCTTAATCTTGATATCCCTTATTTTGTCAGGATTTAGTGTAATTCCATTCCGAGTCATCATGTTATAGATGGCCTGGAGTGTAAACCTTGATTTTTTCATATCATCGCCGGTTCCACTCAGACCTGTGATGAGACCGTAGCCGATGAGCTGGTTATTTCTGACGCCATGGAGTTGAGCGATGTCCTTTATTCGTACACCTTCAGATTTCTGTACCTGGAAAATACATATCAAAGATACTGCTAATATAAACGATACTATTATTTTCATATACACACCGAAATATACATTATTAATGTTTGTCAGGGGAATAGTCATTCCCGGATGAGCACATGTTAAAATGGCCAGATATTATCTAAGGTCCGCATCATCCAGCCAGGTTTCTGCTTGTCACTGATTGACCC
>JAOZLO010000469.1 GCA_029934775.1 Desulfocapsaceae bacterium | reverse complement strand
TCAGCAAGGTACAGCCAGTCCGTTCCTGTACGTAGTCAAAGGATACTCCGGCGGCGAGTTCAATAACTTCAAAGCCCTGGTCTGTGATTTCCATTACTGCCAGATCTGTATATACTCGACTGACAACTCCAACGGCGGTCAGTGGAAAGGTGCAGGCAGCAAGGAGCTTGGGGGCTCCTTGTTTGGTTACATGTTGAGTGATGACAAATATATTCTTCACTCCTGCAACCAGGTCCATGGCACCGCCAACAGCTGGAATGGCGTCAGGCGCACCCGTTGACCAGTTGGCGAGATCACCTTTTTCAGAAACCTGCATTGTACCCAGAACACATATGTCAACATGTCCTCCACGAATCATGGCAAAACTGTCTGCATGATGAAAAAATGCAGCACCTGGAATTGCAGTCACAGCTTTTTTACCAGCATTAATGAGTTCGGGATCAAGATCTTCTTCTGTAGGAGCAGGTCCCATACCGAGGAGTCCGTTTTCGGTGTGATAGATAAATTCACGTCCTTCGGGGACATATTTGGTTACCAGCTCAGGAATACCTATTCCGAGGTTGACATATGAACCGCTGGGAATATCAAGTGCGGCACGCTGAGCCATTTCATCTCTGCTCCATCCTATGATTTTTTCAATATTTGTTGTCATGGATAACTCCTCCCGGCGGCAATGAGTTTAGATTCCTGTGCAGGATTAGAGACAGTTACAACACGGTCGATGAATATTCCCGGAGTAACAACAGTTTCAGGATCAATATCACCAAGTTCCATACATTTTCCTGTCTGCACAATGGAGATCTTGGCGGCAGTTGCCATAAGTGGGGAAAAATTCCGGGCTGTTTTATTGTATGTCAGATTACCGTAACGATCAGCACGTTCACATTTAATGATAGCAAAGTCTGCGGTAAGACCATACTCCATCACATAATCCTTTCCTTTAAAGTTTCGCTGTTCTTTACCATCTGCAAGTGGTGTACCAACAGAAGTGGCAGTATAGAACGCGGGGATACCGGCGCCGCCTGCGCGGATTCTTTCGGCAAGCGTTCCCTGTGGGACAAGCTCCAATTCAATTCGCCCCGCTCGATAGAGTTCAGGGAAAACTTTTGATCCCAGGGTTCTGGGGTAAGAGCAGATCATTTTTTTGACCTGGCCGTTGGCAATCAAGGCGGCCAGTCCGACGTAACCACTGCCTGTATTATTGTTCACAACGGTGAGATCCCTGGCGCCCAGATCAATGAGTGCGTGGATAAGCTCAATCGGGCTGCCAGCTTCACCAAAACCACCAATCATTACAGTTGCCCCGTCAAAGATATCGGCAACGGCTTCAGCCGGAGTGTCAACCTGTTTATCGATCATCTGTTTTCTCCATTTTTATCAGTTTAATCGGGCAAGCAGTTTGTCTGTTAACTGCGTTTCTATTTCTTTTAATTCATCCTCGAAAAAAAATGTCTCTGTATCATAGGGTATAACCAGATCAATCTTGTCAGTTTCCTCATCATGCCTGGCAAGAATAACACGATCCATCCATTCCATGTTACGAGCTTCAGTAAATTGCAGGGCAAAGCATTTGTCACCATTAACGTAGCTTGTTCCCAGGATAGCGAGTTTTCCAGCAGAAATGGTCATGGAAATATGCCGTGATGGTCGGTTGATTGATGCAAGGGAGTGATAAATTCTGCTGAAGACCTGTTCTATCTCAGCAAGGGTTGCAGCAAAATAGTGGTGCTCCCCCGTGGGACGCGCGCAATACATGGAATGAAAACCAATTCCAACCATTGCCAGAATATTTGCAAGATCAATCCAGTTTTGAGCGGATTTTTCAACATCAACTTTTCCCTGTTCGTCTTTAAACAGACTGATATGATTCATTATCGGGCTTTGACTGCGAATCATAACCCCATGGGCTTTCAGGCGACGGATAGCGGCAAGACTACTCGGGTTGAGTATCTCCCGCGGAGTTGAAAAATGCGCCATCCAGGCTAGCTGAATACCGTTATCATACAGTAAATCAAAAACCTCCAGTGTTTTTTCGTATTCGCCCGCGAGAATCATTTCCGGATGAAAGGTAAGTGCTCTTGAACCGATACGGATGGTACGAATATGACTCAGTTCGGGATCCTGGATGATTGGCAGTACATATTCCTTTAATCTGCTGGCCGGTAGATAGCCGGCATCCCCACCAGTTATGAGAAGATCAGTAACCTCTGGATGCAGCTTCAGGTAACTGTGGATCTGTCCCGCATCTTTTTGAATGAACATATCTTCATCGCCTCGTACCTGAGCATGCCTGAAGCAGTAGGTGCAAAACGAAAAACAATTCTGGGTCGTCTTGTCGAATACCAGCATACATTGCGGATATTTATGTTGACTGCCCTCAAGAAAATCAATATCTCCATCACACTCAAACCATGGTTTGTTAAGCTGTTGTTTACCATCGTGTGGATTGGTTTTCTCCATATAACCGTCTCTTATTTCTCTGCGTTTCTCATCGTTCTCGGCATTGACATAGGCCCTGGTGGCTTCAGGTTCTATCATACCGGGCTGGGGCAGAACGAGCTGATAGATCGAGTCTGCCTCATACTTGTCCCAGTTGATGCTGTTAAGTGTATGCCGGGTAGCCATGAAGCGATATACATCAATATAAAATTCACGCTCTTTGAGATGGCCCAGCTCGATTCCATTTTTTTTCAAAATTCCACATACTTCACGGAACCCCGTCAGGCCGGTATAACTTCCCTTGTCTGTGAACATCAGAGGTTTGCTCTCCATTAACCCGGAATGTTGAGGATATGTCAACTGAAGTCGTTTGATAACTCCTTCAGGTAAAAGATTTTCCTGCCTGATAACTTTTTTTACCTCCTCGGAGTGTTGATACCTGGCCATTATACTTTCAACATCCGGCTGGACGTGTGTAGGTGTTAATGAATCAGTACCTGGTTTTACTTTTGCGGTTCTTTTTTCTGTCCGGACGCAATCTGTCATTGTATGCTCCACGTATGGTAATATGAGTTAAAAGATTATTATCAGTTGTAATTTCATGTAATGTTATCCCCAAATTGAATCTTCCGTCTTAACCAATCCCTTGGAGACCTGATTAAATAACGCCCGACCCATCTTGTTCCGCTATGCGGAAAAGTAATTCA
>JAOZLO010000468.1 GCA_029934775.1 Desulfocapsaceae bacterium | reverse complement strand
CCAACAGGTGAAGAACGGTTAAGCACCATAGGTATTGAAACTCGGGATGAAGAGGGAAAGGTCATTGTTGATATGGTTTCCTTTGCCAGTCCGGCAGAAAAGGCCAGCATTGATTTTGATCAGGAAATTCTTTCAATCCAGATGGATGCTGATCGCCCGCCAAAACAGCTTATGTTCTTTCCGGCACTTGCACTTCTGGCTTTTATCTGGTTCCTGCAGAAGGGTCGTATCAGAAAAGATGAGGAGCTGGCAGTAGCATAGGCAATGGCCACGTATGAGTCCGTAACCTCCTGAAATCATATGGAGGTTGCGGAACCTATCAACACTTGCAGGAGTATGACAAATGATGAAAAAAATACTGGTTCCCATTGCTTTTTCAAAATACTCTCAGGGTATTTTAAATTTTGCCGCAGAAATGGCCGTTCCTCTCGGAGCTGAACTGCTGGTGGTCAATGTTATAAATGAACGTGACCTGGAAGCGGTGAATAAAATAGCCTCTTTTGGCTACAAGGTGGATGTTGAACAGTACCTTGAAACTATGAAGAGTGAGAAGCGTAAAGAATTAAAAAAACTGACGGCAGAGATGACTCTGCCTGATGAACAGGTTTCTTTTTCTTTCACAGTAGGCGATCCTACTAACGAGTTGCTGAAACTCGTTGTTGATAAAGATATTGATATGGTTATAATGGGTATTAAGACTCATGATATCCGGCATATATTTGCAGGTTCAGTCGCCGAGAGAATGTTTCGAAAATGCCCCGTCACTGTTGTTTCTTATCGTGGAGATGAACTCTCGGAGAGGTTGCGGGGGAAATTTGTGAAGCACAGGGGGAAAGAGTAGACAGTATTTAAAAAGCCACCGTCAGGTGGCTTTTTAGTACAGTCATCAGGGATAATTGTAATTATATCCGATGAACATTTCGATTGCGAAAATTAAGGCTTGAGTATTTCACAGTCACAAATTGGATCGCTGATAGTCAAAAAGAGGAACTTTACTTTAAATCCGTTCTTTTTTAACTCCTGAAAAGCCATCTCTGCACGTGCACCGGTACTGCAGTGCACGTAAATCATTTTGTCCTTTGGAAATTCGTGCATCCGGTTGGGGATTTCATCCAGTGAGATGTTTACTGTGTTCTTGAAAATTCCCAGTTGAGCCACTTCATCCGGGGTTCTTGAGTCGATGACAAAGACATTGGGATCTCCTCCATCAGTGGCTTTTTTGAAGTCGGCAACTGTTATTTCTCCTGGACCGAGTATTCTCACCCATGATATTTCGGTTGAAGCAATTGCTCCGGTTACAATTTCACCTCCTGAATGAACCCAGCCGCTATAGTTTCCCTTCACTAGTGAGACATGCTTGAATCCTTCACTGCGGAGGTCATCCAGTGCATCGATAGCCTCTTCTGCATCATCACTGTATAAAATGACAGGAGCATTTCTTGGAATATCATCCATCCTGTCTTCAAGATCGTCATACGGTACAGATACAGCTCGTTTTACCCTTCCATTTACCGCTTTTTCACTTGTACGGAGATCAATCAGGACAATGTTTCCCTTCTCAACATAACTCTTCATCGAATAAGTGGGATTTCCAGCCTTAGACCATGCTGGTTCACCTTCAAGATATGCGCGGACATTTTTATAACCAAGTTTTTTCGCCAGACCGGCGTTTTTGGTAGTCATGCCTCAGGTGGGGCCCCCGCAGTAAAAAACCAGGAGCTGTTCCCTATTTGCCGGCAAAACAGTTTCCTGTTCCTTTTTCAGTTTGGGAACAGGAATAGAAATGGCACCGGGGAGATGACCCTGGGCGTATCGGCTGGCCGGACGCGCGTCAATGACGACCATGTCGGCACTGCTTTCGTACATGCCCATGAGTTCGTTGGTTTTAATTTCTAAAACACCTTCAGGGAGCTTTGCAAGTTTGGGTTTAATGACGGTGGCAACCTTATCATTCCCTACCATCTTAAATTTGATGATTGCCGCTTCACCTTTTTTGGCAAATTCAAGACCCTTGGTGCTGTCATTGAATTTGAGCATTATGGTCTTCGCCTTGTCACCTTTACCTACTATGATTTGTATGTTTTTTGCCTTATTGGACTTCCCTGCTATTTTTCCCTTGAGGATATCTTTAGGTTGTGGGGCCACCTTTTCGGTGGCGGGCTTTACTGCGGTTGGTACTTGAGACTTTTGAGTTGTACAGCCGGTAAAAGCAAATAGAGCTAGTACCCCCAAAAGAAAGATTTTTTTGGGATGAATGCGCATAATAACCTCCTGGATAAAGAAAATAGCGGTTCTGGTACGAAGCCCCAAAACTGAACTATTTTCATTTCAGAACCTGAGTACCGCATAGTTACGTAGGCCAACTATATCTTTTCTGTGTGATAATTAAAAGTAATAATTGAGTGGCCTGGCGAGATAAACATCAGGGTTAGTCGCAATTTATACTGAGTAAAACGGGACATAAGGAATAAACGTCGCTGACCGGCTGCCTTGTTTTTAATGGTAAAGTAGGGTATTTTACAGGGTATAAAATAATAAACGCTCTTCTTTTTTCGAATATCGTGGCAATGATTATGAATTTTCTTTTTCCACTCATCGGATATTTTGCCGGTGCAGTACCCTTCGGGCTCGTTTTCAGCAAAATGGCTGGAATTGATGTCAGAACCGAAGGCAGCAAAAATATCGGTGCAACAAATGTGAGTCGGGTACTGGGCAGGAAACTGGGTTTTCTCACACTCATCTGCGATTGCCTCAAAGGTTTTCTGCCCATGTATCTTGCAGCTTTTTTTCTTCCTGAGTCGGAGACAAGGGAGCTGGTTGTTGCGGCAAGTGGCGTCATGGCTGTAATAGGCCATATGTTCCCTGTTTACCTTGGATTTAAAGGAGGTAAGGGTGTTGCGACGGGCCTTGGAGTTTTTCTCTTTCTCTCACCAATTGCGATTTTAATCAGCCTTGTTGTCTTCGTTGCTGCTGTTGTTTTTTCAGGTTTTGTATCAGTCGGATCTCTTCTGGCCTCAGGACTGATACCTCTATGGCTGTGGCTGCTGGGCTCATCTAAAACTACCATTGTGACTGCAACTGTTGTTGCTCTACTCATCTGGATTAAGCACCATGCAAATATCTGCAGACTGGTGCAGGGTAATGAAAAAAGC
>JAOZLO010000068.1 GCA_029934775.1 Desulfocapsaceae bacterium | reverse complement strand
GTAATACGTTTTTTTATTCTTCCTGATCTTCATCGATTCTCTGCAGGCCTTCCATCAATAACCCCAGAAAGTCACCAATTGAAGAGAGGTTCTCAAATTCGTCAGGGACACCTCGCGTGTAGATGAAATGGCCATTTTTAACCCCAAGCAGTGCAAACAGCGCGTCCTTATTCCGAAGTTTAAGAAAGTTTGCATGAATAATCTCGCCGTCCTTAAAGCAGACTGTCGCCTTCCCCATATCCATAATCAAATCAATTTTGCCAGTCTTTTGTGAAGAATTGATCAGCTGAAAAAGATCAACGACTGGGATTTCGGCTAATTCACCTGTCATGCCAGAGGTGATGTTTCCTGACCGCAAGGTTGCAGTTTGGGCACGGTCAACCAACATTCTTAAGAGGAAAAGTTGTAATACAGGATGTTTTTTCAGGGCATGTTTGAAATTTTTGATGCTAAGCATAGCCACTTGAGTGGCGGTGACTGTATGAATGGAGTTGGCTACTGGATCACCTGTAAGAAGGCTCATCTCGCCAAAAATGCCTCCTGTCCCCGTTTCAGCAATTTTTGAACCATCTTCTGCCTTTATAGACACGAGGCCACTCATAATAATATAAAGATGATTGCCGGGCTCACCTTTTTTAATAATCACTTTAGCAAAGGGGATGGTCTTCACCTCAAGGAAAATCGTGAGGTCACCTAAGGCATCATCATCAAGAGATTCAAAAATACTAAGATTCCGAAATATTCTAAAAAACTTATCGAGGCGCTGTCTTCGACGTTTTTCTTCCGTCTGATTGAGTAATTTCATCTGAAGTGTGACAAAACCCTTCTCTTTTTTAAACTCAAAATGAATTATGCCTTGGCAACCACCACAGTTAAATCTCGGCTTTTCTGAGCTGAACACGGACATATTATCACGAAAATTGTCTTTTGAGGTGACGATTCTGGTGATTTCCTCAGCCAATATGAGACAGCCCGGTTTTAATGATGGGACAGTTAGACTGAATTTGTCTACTTTAAGCTCTTCGCCAACATTATAAATGGGGCATCCGCGCTCTTCAGTAACGATAAAAATCGCATCACGGAAACTTCGTAGCCTGTCTTTCACTTCTTCCCCCCAAGAGCCTGTCCGAGAATCCCATTTCGTCCAAACTCTTCATATTTAAAAAAACATCCTGGTAAAACCATTTTAGGAGTTTGTCAAACATAAGAATACAAATCAAGATCTATAATTTTTCAACTATTAGCTTTTGGCCAGGATATATAGAATAATTAATTGTAAGATTATTCAATTCTCGTATTTTTTTTACATCAATTCCATATCTAAGAGCTATTCGATACAGATTTTCCCCTTTTTTGACAAGGTGGTAAGCAGGATCCCCTTTTGATGCTTCTACATATTCTTTGACAGATATATTAAACATCTCCTTAGTCTTTTCTTGGTTGCTGTCAATTTGTGCCTGTAATTGATCAACTGTTGCCATAGTAACAAAATTATTTTTAAAATGTGACAATTCACCCTGTAAACTCAGGAATTGTTCTTTAAAATTTCTATTTAACAACGTCGTCGCATTTTGTGAATTTTTGAGTTGTGAGTCGAGTTTTTCCAATTTGTTTTCCAGTGCTGTTATGCGTCCAGGGTCAACCTTATTCTCATTATAAATGAGAAAGACATAGGTAAACAGAAATAAAATGAGAACGCCGGCAGCACCATAGAAGATTGGTTTTAAAAAAACAGATCTCAATAAAAATTGCTTTTTAGGCTCTTTGTAATTTTTATGCCATTCCGGTGCAAAATTACCCGTAATGAATCTCAGATTTTCATCTGATATTTCTGTGAATTTCACCCCTGCGGCGGAAGAAAAAGGCATGTTCTTTTTTCTCAGGGGAAATATTCTGACAACCTCACCTACAGCGGAAATAACGTCATTAATTTCAGGAATCTCAATAGCAACTCGGATGCTTTCATGAAGATCGACTCGCTCTTGCAGATAAAGGAGGGCACCTCCACGGCTTAAATTTTTAACCGTACCCTGTATTGTTGATTGTCTGCAGACAACAGTAACGGGCCAGTTAACTTCAGCTCGTGAATTTTTACGTCTTTGAGAAATACGTCTGTTTAACATCGAAAGTGACGAAGCAGAATAGGGTATTTTTTGTCAGGTAAATGATAAATTCTAACAAATTTTAAGTAAGTTAAAGTCCACTCTTCGCATAACAATATTTTACAGGGTGGATCTTGATGAAAAGTTCTCCAATTCTAAAAAAAGCATATTATCAGCGTATGATATTGTCAAGAAGGAAATAGAAGTGCAGAGAACAACTAACACCCCACAAGGGGTATGATTACATTGATAGTAACGTAACCACATAATTGCAGCATACATTACAAAGTTGAAAGAGTAAGGTACCAACACCCCACAAGGGGGTATAAGTACCATGGTGGTATATGTAACCACATGATCTCAAAATACGCCTCTCGGTTTCTTGCTTTTTTTGACAGGGTTACAGTAGTAAGGTACTAAAAAATATTCCGTTTTCAGGAAAACCTGAAAACGGAATATTTTACAAACAGCCTTCTGCCGTCTTAAACAACTCCCTGATCAATCATAGCATCGACAACTTTGACAAACCCGGCAATATTTGCCCCGACAACATAGTTCCCGGGAGAGCCATACTGTTCTGCCGTTTCCATACACATCCTGTGGATATTTTTCATAATAGTCTTCAACCGGTTATCGACTTCTTCCTTTGGCCAGTTCAACCGCATGGAGTTCTGTGACATTTCCAACCCGGAAACAGACACACCACCCGCATTTGCAGCCTTACCAGGACCATAAAGAACCTTATTGTCCAAAAATATCTCGATACCCTGATGAACGGTGGGCATGTTGGCACCCTCAGAAACGACGTAGACGCCGTTATCAATGAGATTCTGTGCATCCCGGGCATTAATCTCATTCTGAGTAGCACTTGGGAAGGCACATTCAGCCTTATGGTCCTTCCACAATGGATTATGATCCAGCTCCTGATTTTGCGGAACATAGACGGCTTCCGGATAGGTTTCCACATATTCACTTACCCTTCCGCGCTGGATATTTTTCAGGTACATGACATGATCAAGTTTTTCCCTGTCTATACCAGCTTCATCATAAATATATCCGGAGGAGTCGGAGAAGCTGATCGGTGTTGCACCTAAATCAAGCAATTTTTCCATGGTAAACTGAGCGACATTACCAGAGCCGGAAACAAGGCATCGCTTCCCTTCAAGTGTCTCATTTCTTGAAGCCAGCATTTCAGCTGCAAAATAGACACTGCCATATCCGGTAGCTTCAGGACGAATAAGACTCCCACCCCAGTTCAGACTTTTTCCTGTAAGAACTCCCGTAAATTCATTGGCTAGTTTCTTATACATGCCGAACAGATAGCCAATCTCTCTTGCACCAACACCTATATCTCCGGCGGGAACATCAGTATTGGGGCCGATATGGCGATAAAGTTCAGCCATAAAGCTCTGGCAAAAACGCATAACCTCCATATCTGATTTTCCTTTGGGATCAAAATCTGACCCACCCTTTCCTCCACCCATGGGCAGTGAGGTAAGTGCATTTTTAAAGACCTGCTCAAAGGCAAGAAACTTAAGGATAGAGAGATTCACAGACGGGTGAAAACGCAGCCCCCCTTTATATGGGCCAATGGCACTATTCATCTCAATCCTGAAAGCACGATTGACATGTACTTTCTTCTGATCATCCACCCAGGGTACCCGGAACATAATAACTCGCTCCGGTTCAACGATCCGCTCCATGATACTCTCGTTTCTATAGAGTGGATTCTGGTCGAGAACAGGTTTTACCGATTCGATGACCTCAGTCACCGCCTGATGAAACTCTCTCTCGTCAGGATCTCTGTCAGTCACGAATTTGATGCTGTCCATTTTGATTCTTCTCCATTATATTAAAGATGAGGCAATAACATTACCCGTAACAAGCAGCTACCAATTATTGAATTTCCACTTACTACCGATAATATCCCTGTAAGCAAATTATACGTTTTTATTCCCAGACTGAAAATGATTCTGCTACGTTCATAATAACAGCGATTTTTTTGTCACACCCAGTATATTCCGCCTAAAGTAAGGGTATACGAACAAGGGGTCAAGTGGATAATGAGTTGCCTCTGAAAATAATTTACACTATCATCTTTTTAAAGGCTGGAAGGCAGGCTGCAGCCAAAAGCCTGAACTGCTAATCAATTATCAGGATCAACAATGACACAACACTATTCAGCAAGCCCGGCAGCATCCAGGTTCCAACTTTTCCATGAACTCATGCCTCGCAAAGTAAGACATATCTTGCTCATATCCACCCCTTACGAAGCCTGGATTATGGAGCAGGACTGTCGTCTTTCTGAACAGATCGTCCATGAATACAGTGGATTAAATCTTAGCCATCCACCACGTCTTACCTGGGTTTCCTCGGTGGAAGAAGCCTTGAAAGCCTGCGATGAGGGTAATTTTGACTTTGTTATTGGAATCGCCCAGTCAGTAACGAAAAAAACCAGGGCTGTCGGCAAGGCGATAAAAGAAAAACAGCCTGATATGCCTGTGGTGGTACTCACCCATCAGGAAATGCTTCCCAAATCCCGTATATTTGCTGAAGGCGGTGATTCATACATTGATCGCATTTTTTTCTGGACCGGACAGGCGGATATTCTACTGGCAATTATTAAATGCATTGAAGATCAATTCAACGTCCTCCATGATATCGAATGTGCCGATGTTCGGGTTATCCTCTTTGTCGAAGATTCTCCTTTTTACCTCTCCGCATTATTACCGCGACTCTACAGGGAACTGGTCAGAGAAACCCAGGCAGTAATAGAAGACAGTCTTAACCAGGAACACAGACTGCTCACCATGCGTGCCAGACCCAAAATTCTACTTGCCCACAGTTATGAACAGGCTATGGCAGTTTATGAAGGATTTAAACCAAAGATCCTCTGTGTCATATCTGATGTTCGCTACCCAAGGAACAATGAACAGAACGGAGATGCCGGTATTCACTTATTAAAATATATTAAGAAAGATCGCTTTGACATCCCGCTGCTGCTCACCAGTTCAGAACCACACAATGCCATCCGAGCAGCGACTATTCCGGCACCATTTATCGATAAAAACAGTGCCTTTCTGCATAGGCAAATCCGCTCTTTCCTCCATGACTTTCTGGGTTTTGGCGAGTTCACCTTCAGTAATGAGAACGGTGAAATCCTGGGCAAAGCAGACACTCTCTACAGTCTGGAAAAAAAGATGCTGGAAATCCCCATTGAATCCTTTCTCTACCACAGCCGACAAAATGATTTTTCGCGCTACCTCTACACCCTGGCAGAGGTTGAACTGGCGGGTAAGGTAAGGCCGCTTCGCAACGAATCATTTCAAACTGCAGAAAGCCATCGTCAACATCTGGCACAGATGATTAAAGACCAGCGTATGCAGCGTCAGAAAGGCATTATTGTCGATTTTGATGCCAGCAGGTTCGACCCGGATACAGAATTCACCAAAATCGGTAATGGATCCCTTGGGGGCAAGGCCAGGGGACTTGCTTTTTTTGCTGCAATGCTGTATCAGCATGGCGATCTTTTTCAGAACTTTACTCAGGTGGAAATCTCCGTCCCCCATACTCTCATTCTCACCTCAGACAGTTTTGATGCCTTCATCGAGCTCAACGACCTCGACTACCTGGCTAAAGAGGAAACCTCTGATGAAGAGACAACAGAAGAGTTTCTGACAGCCCGTTTCCCGGAACCCTTCCTCTCCCAGATTAAAGCTTTTCTAACAGTTACAACTTATCCCCTTGCAGTCCGATCTTCAAGTATGCTTGAGGATGCACAGTTTAAGTCCTATGCGGGACTTTATAATACCTTTATTCTTGCAAACGATCATCCCAGCGAGGAGTGCCGCCTCGGCCAGCTACTCACTGCAATAAAACAGGTCTACGCTTCAACCTTCTTCCGGGCTCCAAAAACGTTCAGCAAGAGAGTCGGCAATCGCGTAGAAAGTGAAAAAATGGCAGTAATTATCCAGAGAGCGGTGGGCAGCCAGTTTGGCAATCGTTTCTACCCTGCACTTTCCGGAGTTGTTCAATCCCTCAACTACTACCCTTTTTCCAGAATGAAGACCGAGGACGGTATTGCCTCCATTGCCGTTGGACTTGGCAAGGCAGTAATGGAAGGTGAAAACACCCTGAGGTTTTCCCCCCTCCATCCTGAAATATTACCTCAACGATCAACGGTAGAAGACATTCTCAAAAGTTCTCAGAAATGTTTTTATGCTATTGCCATGAATGATCCGGCCTGTATAAAAGAGATAAACGACAGTAGTACCTTGACAAAAATGAATGTACATTCCGCCATTTCGGATCACCCTATCCGGTTTCTCTCATCCACATACAGTCCATCAGAGCACCGTATTAGAGATTTTTACTCAAAAAATGGCCATCCGGTCATCACCTTTGCGTCCCTGCTCAAATTTAACACTCTTCCTTTCACAGATATTCTGAAAATTCTACTCTCTCTGGGCCGTGAAAAACTGGGTTGTGCTGTGGAAATTGAATTTGCTCTGGATTTTCCAGCTGCAGCCGACCAGAAGGCAAGTTTTTATGTGCTGCAGATTCGACCAATGAGTGCCAGAGAGGAGACCCTGAAGGTAAAGATATCGGAAGAAGATACCATATCGGCATTCTGTACTTCCGAGCGTGGTCTGGGGAACACAGTCAACCGTGAAATGTGTGATATCATCTTTGTGAAGCCGGATAATTTTGATCCGGCAAATACGAAACAGATAGCTGCAGAAATTGGTCAGCTGAACGCAGCACTCACCAAAGATGACAGAAGATATCTGCTTATCGGCCCAGGTAGATGGGGTTCCTCTGACCATTGGCTTGGCATTCCCGTTTCCTGGGAAGACATCTGCAGTGTGGGCAGTATCGTCGAAACAGTCCACCCTCTCCTCAACGCCGAACCATCACAGGGATCCCATTTTTTCCATAACCTCACCACTCTCGGGATCAATTATATCAATGCAGACACCGGTCATGGTGACCACATTGACTACAAGTGGCTGTCAGAACTACCTGTCTGTTCTGAAACAGAAAACATTGCCCATGTGCAGACAGAAAAACCCTTTATACTGAAGGTCGATGGACGCAGTGGCAGAGCTGTTATTTTACCGGGCTGAGGGAAAGAGGGAGCTTACAGTTCCCGTTTATCGATAACCCTTTCTCCTTTGCCGTCAAAACGATCCAGGGTTCTCTCTTCGACAAGCTTGACATCAACCCCTATACCAAGCTCTGAGGCCATTCTCTTTTTGATCATTTCCATAAAAGCACGCTGTTTTTTCATGGCATCAAAAAAAATCGATTCTACAACTTCCACCATCACAGTAAGCTTATCTTCGTTATTCTCTCTTTCAACAATCAGACGATAATGTGGTTCGGTTCCCTCAACATCAAATAGAATAGACTCAATCTGGGTTGGAAAGACGTTAACTCCCTTAATAATCAGCATATCATCGGATCGGCCCATCATCCTGTTTACGCGGACAAATGTCCGGCCACAGGGACACGGTTCCGGAAGCAGACGGGTGAGATCCCGGGTGCGATAGCGAATTACCGGAAAAGCCTCTTTGGTTAAAGTAGTGATAACCAGTTCACCCACCTCCCCTGGAGCAACATGTTCCAGGCTGTCAGGGTCAATTATCTCAATCAGAAAATGATCTTCATTAACGTGGAGACCATTACATTCCCGGCATTCACCGGCAACCCCAGGTCCCAGAATTTCAGAAAGTCCATAATTATCGGTTGCCCTTATGCCGAGGCGTTCATTAATCTCAACACGCATTGCTTCGGACCAGGGTTCAGCCCCAAACAGACCAAAACGCAATGATAATCCATTAGGGTTTATCCCCATATCCATCATCACGTCAGCCATTTTCAGAGCATAAGAAGGTGTGCAAACTAAAGCAGTGGTTTTAAAATCCTGCATAATCTGAATCTGGCGTTTGGTGTTCCCTGCAGAAATGGGAATAACCGAGGCACCAAGTCTTTCGGCACCATAATGTAGTCCAAACCCACCGGTAAAAAGCCCGTAGCCAAAGGCAATCTGGATCATATCATCAGCTGTCACTCCCGCGCCACAGAGAACCCGGGCAACGAGATCTGACCAGTTGGCGATATCATTTTTACTGTAACCAACAACTGTAGCCATTCCGGTAGTTCCCGAGGAGGAATGAATCCGGACAACTTCCCGCAGGGGAATAGCAAAAAGGCCGTATGGGTAATTATCGCGAAGATCCTGCTTGGTGGTAAAAGGAAAGCGGTGAAGGTCATCCAGTGACTTCACTTTCCCAGGATCCAGCTTCAACTTACTGAATGCATTTCTGTAGAATGGCACTGTCGCCCCTACTTTGCGAAGTGTTTTTTTCAACCTTCCAAGCTGCAATTGCAGCAATTCTGGCCGTGCCAGACACTCTTTTTCCTGTTCCCAATACATAAGTCAGTTTTCTCTTGATAGTTATGCAGTTAGCCTTATGCCCTTGCGCCTTTAAACAATTAAATCCCTTTCAGCCTCTCCTCACAACGCACAAATCTGCGCACCGCTTATCAGGGTAAACCCATCTTTTAACAACACCTCAATCGCCTCATCCATCCTCTCAAATCTGAAAATCAACACCGCATTTTCACCTGTCTTATTGACAAAGGCATACATATACTCAACATTAATTCCAGCACTGTGCAGACTCCTTAAAACCGTGGCCAGACCACCTGTCTTATCGGCTACCTCAACTGCCAGTACATCGGTTTTACCGACGGTAAACCCACCGCCTTTGAGAATGTTCTGAGCCTTTTCGACATCATCTACAATTAACCTGAGGATGCCAAAATCTGCGGTATCTGCAACAGAGAGAGCACGGATATTGATATTATTATCTGCAAGAATAGTTGTGATTTCAGCAAGTCTTCCCGATTTATTCTCTAAAAAAACTGCAATTTGTTCAACACGCATAGGATCCTCCCTCTATCAAATTTTGCGATTATCAATAACTCGCTGTGCTTTTCCTTCACTGCGTTGAATCGTCTTTGGTTCTACCAGTTTCACCTTACAGGTTACACCAAGCAGACTTTTGACATCCGCCTGGATTTTTTTTGTCAAATTCTCCAACACCCTAATCTCATCAGAAAAAATTCCTTCACTTACTTCCACTTCCACTGACATAGAATCAAGGTTTCCCTCCCTTTCAACAACAATCTGATAATGAGGCTCGACTCCTTCAATCCCCATCAGGACATGTTCGACCTGGGATGGAAAGACATTTACACCGCGAATGATAAGCATGTCATCAGTTCGCCCTGTCACTTTTTCCATTCTGACAAGTGTCCTGCCACACTCACACTGCTCATATATCAGTCTGGATATATCCTTGGTTCTATATCGAATTATCGGAAATGCCTCCTTGGTCAGCGTCGTAAATACAAGCTCCCCCTGTTCTCCAGAAGGCAGTACCTCCCCAGTATCCGGATCGATAACCTCAGGCAGGAAATGATCTTCGAAAATATGCATTCCCCTGTCCGTCTGCAGGCACTCCATGGCAACGCCCGGGCCCATTACTTCGGACAACCCATAGATATCAACAGCTTTAAGATTCAGTTTTTTCTCAACCTCCTCACGCATATTTTCACTCCATGGTTCTGCCCCGAAGACACCTACACGCAGTGAGAGCGAAGAAGGGGCAATATCCATGGAATCCATTGCATCCGCCAGGTTAAGCGCATAGGATGGCGTTGACAGTAACACGGTAGATTTAAAGTCCTTCATGATATTTATCTGTCGCTTACTGTTACCGCCGGAAACAGGGATAACCGTTGCACCAAGCCGCTCAATGCCGTAATGAGCACCCAGACCACCGGTAAAAAGTCCGTATCCATAGGCATTCTGTATCATGTCTTCTTTGGTTGCACCGGCACAGCAGAGTGCTCTGGCCATAATGCCTGCCCAGAGTTCAATATCTTTTCTGGTATAACCAACCACAGTAGGTTTACCGGTAGTACCGGAGGACGCATGTACCCGAACCACCTCCTTCATCGGTACAGTGAAGAGGCCGAAAGGATAATTATTCCTGAGATCATCTTTAACCGTAAAGGGAAGCTTTTTCAGATCATCAAGAGATCGTATATCCTCCGGTTTCACCCCGGCTTCATCCATTTTCCTGCGATA
>JAOZLO010000467.1 GCA_029934775.1 Desulfocapsaceae bacterium | reverse complement strand
TGAACGGCTTCGTTTTATTGTAAACTGTCTTACCCGAATGCGGTTCTGTGATGAAGATGGCCGTATGAATTTCAAAGAGGCGGGCCCTCCAGGTAGTCAGCCGACTCCCTATCTCCCCTGGTTCAGTATTTCAAAACGTGCAAGTCTCGATATGAAAATTATCTGCGGACACTGGTCAACACTCTCTTATTACGCAGCTGATGGCATCTTCGCTCTTGATACCGGATGCGTCTGGGGTATGGGGTTGACGGCTTTGAAGCTTGATAGAATTCCCAAACGGATAACCATCCCCTGTTCCGACCGAAAAAAATAAGCAGCCCCCCAGCTATACCTCATAAAGTAACCGTTTATTCAGCTTCCCGTTAACTCTGATCGTTTGCACCAGGACAAGGAGCAGAGGGAGCAGCAGTATAAAGTAGGGTAGAGAAAAAAGGGTGAGCAGACCGGGAAGAACAAGTGCCTTGTCGAGAAAAAACATGCCGAACACCCAAAAGGCGACACCCGGACAGATAAGGGCGTAGGAGGCCGGTGTCTTGGCAGCATTCTCACTATCATTGTTTTTGCTGATACCGTGGATAAATTCAGGAAAATAGCTGTTCTGACGCATCGTTATATAACCCAGGAGACCAAAAAAGAACTGCAGGGAGATGAAAGAACTACACAAAACAAACTGAAAGGTCGGGTTATCATGGGTATTGAAGAGAAAATGGAAGCTGTGGTTAAGTCGAATGATGGTGATACCGAGCAGGGTGAGAATGGGAATAAGAATCCAGATACTGGCGCTGCCCTCACGGTTGATCCCCTGGTCCATCATTGCATGAAAGCCCAGAATAAGATTTTTAATAGCCAGCATAGCCGCTACAGCAAAAAAGAAAATAGCAAAAAAAGCGGCAAGAGGAACCATAAATCGATTTTCACTCATGGCTGCTGGCGCAGCAAAGCCAACAGCATTCATAGCAAAAGTGAATGAAGAGAGCATCTGGCTTAGCGAGTTATTCATTGATTGCTTAAAGTGTCCCTTAATGAGTAGTTTACTGTAAAATCTATAGAAGATTGACAGGCTATAGATTCCTGTCGCCAGGAAGGCGAGAAATGCAAAAGGGAACAGATACTCAACAATAGTCCATAACCCCGGGACCAGCATGGCACCGAGAACAAACATGACATTAATAGTCATGGTCAGGGTCAGTGGTACGGCCATGAGGGTTATTTCATTATTACCTTTGATGAGATCATTATAACTGGCGGTTTGTTTAAACAGACGATATTCTCGTATATTCCAGGCCAGTAATCGCAGATGATGAAAGGCAAAATAGAGCATCAAACCATAAGCAACAGCAGAAAGCAGCATGGCGTATACGGGTGCAGTCGCAAGGAAACGCCATACCGTATCAAAAGTGGCAATGGGTGTATCCGGATGCGGCGTCATAAACATGAAAAAGATAAAAAAAGCTACTGTCAGGCCACCATTACCAAGGGCGGCCAGAAAATAGAGGGGGTTATAGCTGTTTCCAAGATTGCGTTTCATATTAGATTACCATGATTGTCAAATAATGATGGGGGTTGCATACCGCTATATAGACTTATGCACAAAATTATACCCTTAGTTAACCATGAAACAAATTGGAGTCAATGTAATATTGTTGCTGTACCGTGTGTTGCAAGATCTTATTTTTTGTGGCAGACTATCTAGAGTAAGGTAAAAAACTAACACATAACAGCAATCTTAAGCGAGAGATTTTGGGTGACAGATTTATATAAAGAAAGAGCAGAAAGCTATGATTCGGAAGATTGTGCAGAAGAGCTGTCAGCTGCAATTGGAGCAATGATGTTATCAAAAATACCTTTCCATAATCAGATGCATGTGATGGATTTCGGTGCTGGTACGGGCCTGATCTGCTCCCATGTGGTTCCAGTGGTCCAAAAAATAACGGCAGTTGATATATCCGAATCGATGCTGGATAAACTTAAGGCAAAACCGGAATTTCACAGCAAGGTGGACACTGTCTGCAGGGATATCATAAATAATCCCATTGATGAAAAATTTGACATGATCATGAGTACTTTTGCAATGCACCATGTGGAAGATACAAATAAATTGATCCAGAGCTTTGCAGAACATTTGGAGACAGGCTCCTTAATTGCCCTGGTCGATGTAGACACAGAAGACGGGAGCTTTCATGCTGAGGATAGTCAAGGTGTGTTTCATTGCGGATTTGATCGGGATGCTTTGAAAGCAATACTGGAAATGAATTCATTTAAGAACATTGGATTTGTCGCTACACACCATTTCAAATGGGATGGCAAAGAATATTCAGCCTTTTTAGTGCTTGCCTCAAAGGGTTAATTCAATTCAATCTTCGGACGAGAGGAGGATAAAATATGAATACCACCATTAAGAGTCGCTTCACCATTTTCAAAAAAAAGACACTGACTGGTTTAGCCCGCACATGCGGCTGAGCTGCCAAAATTGGTCCGACGGATCTGTCGGACGCGCTTGAAGGGCTTGAACCACCATCTGATGCCAATCTTCTTGTTGGTATAGAAACTTCTGATGACGCTGCCGTCTATAGACTCTCCGATGAAATCGCCATGATTAACACGGTTGATTTCATCACTCCGCCCGTTGATGATCCTTACTGGTTTGGTCAGATATCAGCAGCTAATTCTATTTCTGACGTTTATTCCATGGGAGGGAAACCCCTGACAGCTCTCAATGTTGTCATGTTTCCTTCCAAACACCTGGACATGGGGATGTTACGCGAGATCCTGCGAGGAGGACACGATAAAACAGTAGAGGCCGGAGCATGCCTTGTTGGCGGGCATACAGTCGATGATGAAGAACCCAAGTATGGACTTTGTGTAAACGGGATTGTCCATCCTGATCGCATCATCACTAATGCCGGTTCACAGCCCGGCGACGCACTGATCCTCACAAAACCAATAGGTTCGGGGGTTCTGTTCAATGCAGTCCGTTCGGGAAAGCTTCCCTATGTGGATCTGGAACGCGACATTCTGCCGATTGTCGCTGCCCTGAATGGAGTGGCAATGGAAGCAGCTCTGGAATTTAACCTGCACGCCTGCACCGACATTACAGGCTTTGGAATTCTCGGCCATCTGCTGGAGGTGGCGCATGGAAGCAATTCAAGAATTG
>JAOZLO010000466.1 GCA_029934775.1 Desulfocapsaceae bacterium | reverse complement strand
CCTAAGTCAGGAGCAAAAATGCGCCCTATCTGCGTTGGCTCAATGTCAACGTGGATAAATTTACGACCCTCTGTGTACTTGTCGATGGAACCTGTGTGACGATTCGCCCATCGGTTACCGATCCCGAAGATAAAATCGGATCTCAAGAAAGTTGCATTTCCAAAACGGTCACTTGTCTGCAAGCCAACCTTGCCCTGCATAAGTGGATGATCATCCGGAATCACTCCCCAGCCCATCAGCGTGGGGATAACAGGAATGCCAACCAGCTCGGCAAATTTCACCAGTAGATCTGAGGCGTCAGCTTTGAGGATACCTCCACCTGCTACGATCAGTGGACGTTCTGCTGCTCTTAACATATCCAACGCTGTCTCACCCTGGGCGTATGTAGCTGTCGGTTTGCTTGGTGTCAATGATACGTATGTGCTGAGATCAAAATCTATTTCCGCCATTTGAACATCGATGGGTAAGTCGATCAGAACAGGGCCTGGCCGATCCGAGCGCATAAGATAGAGAGCTTTTTGAAAAATACCGGGGAGTTGGGAAGGTTCCAGAACCGTTACAGACATCTTGGTCAGCGGTTTTGAGATAGACTCAATATCTACCGCTTGGAAATCCTCTTTATGCAGTTTTTCACGAGGTGCTTGACCTGTGATGCAAAGGATTGGAATCGAATCGGCGGCAGCAGAATAAAGGCCGGTAATCATGTCTGTCCCGGCCGGCCCTGATGTGCCAATACAAACACCGATATTACCAGGTACTGCTCGAGTATAACCTTCTGCCATATGCGACGCACCTTCGACATGGCGGGCAAGGTAATGTTTAATACCGCCAATCTTCTTCATTGCGGCATACAGGGGATTAATCGCAGCTCCAGGGACCCCAAAAGTTTTATTTAAACCTTCTTTTTTGAGGATATGAACTGCTGCTTCAATTGCTCTCATTTTTGTCATGGTTTTTTCCTCAGGTTTTTCATTAATCTCTTAAATTATTTGTACAAGTGGAAAGCTCTTAGCAAAAAATCCCGTTTGAGGGGTATCACAGATGTCGGGGTTGAAATTATCAGCAACTTATACGCAATCAATTGCTTCACTTGGGTGGGAAGAAGGGTTGGTAAAAAATGAGCATCTCTCAATGTTTCATATATGGTAAGACCAAATTATAATAAAACATAATAACAAATAAATACATCTTGTTGAGTTGGTATAACCAGTGTACTTTTGTCTAGTTGGTGTGTCAATCAAAAAAATAGAAGGTATCGCCTTTTTGTACGAAGATGAATCAGGGTGATATTATCAGTGCTTGGCGATTTATTTGAAACCTTCTCAAGGATGCAACATAATTCTATGTAAGGCTGTAACCTCGTGAGCATTCCGAATTAATGATGTCTACAGTTCCTTTACGTTAGTCATCTGAATATGAACTTAAAAATACAAGGCGCCGTGAATACCACGAAAAAATTCGGAAAAGTGAAAACTGGCGATAAGTGCGGCATTAACATTAATGTCCACTGCCATTGGTACTAAGGCACTCGTTCCTTCAAGGCTCTGAGAAAAGAACATTGTCGCTAACAAAAATGGGAAGGTTACTTTCAAGTACATCGAAAGCGGGTCCGGAAACACCCGGTTCCGGACCTTGAAAGGTGAGGATTTCCTCCACCTCTTGTTGCAGCATGTGCTCCCAAAAGGATTCAGGCGGGTGCGGGATTATGCCTTTCTTCATGGCAATGCAAAGAAATGGCGTGGACTTCTTCAGCTCATCTTACATGTCAAAATCGCCTTTCCCAAACCACGATTAAGACCGATGTTCAAGTGTTCAAACTGGTGGTCCCCAATGCTCATTATCGGGTTCAGGTTGCATTTTTACAGGCCAGGGTAAACAGGTTTCGAGACGCAGCTTCAATATCCTTTTACAGGGAGGGCAGAAGTCTATATGAGATAGAACTTTTCAGCCCGTCATGGGCAACGGGTCACTTACGTCTTGAGAAAAGCGCTGACAATTCAACTGCGCTCCTGCCGCTTCTCACTCCTGAATATATTCCCTTATTACTACACCGGGCTCGTCCAATAACGAATAAGGTTGCGGATCGCATGTATACATTGAGTTGTATGGGCAATAAAAGGCAGCACAACTTAAATTCACAATGTCATTGAACAGTCTTTCCTGCTCCCTTTATCTCCGATATCATTGACTTTGTTGTTGAAGGAATATAACATGCTACTACACCTTAATGACAGGAGGAGATATGAAAAGCTATAGAAAAGAATTGTGGTTTGAAGTCCCTGCACGTAGAGGTTTCATTAATATTACCCCACAGGTTGAAGAATGTTTGCGAGAAAGCCGCATTACTCAAGGTTTAATACTTTGCAATGCCAAACAAATCTAGTTAAACAAATAGGGTTTGTGCTAACAGGTGTTATAAATACTGATAATAAAAGAATAAATCACAAATTCAGGAGAGGAGTGGCAGAACTTGTTGCAGTTCAAAATCATAGAAAACCATCAGACTTTATATCTGTGGGGGATGCTCAACAGAAAATTTTCAGCTACACTGGACGATCCGTATCACATTCAACAGCTGCCCGGTGGATTGCTCTAAATGAGCTTGGTTATAAACTTGACAGAATAAAAGGGCAGTGGATAGTCGATTCAATACTCTTTGACAATTTTATGGACCAAATGGTTTGCCATTGATGCTTTTCTTAGCCTCTCTACCATTAGTCACAACCTCACTTCACGTATGAATAACAGCAAAAAAACCACAACTATCACAATCGAGTTACTGGCAAAAATAAAGCATCAATACCGCCTAAACTGGCATGGCATACATGGTATTATTCATTGGAATAATGTCTACGAAAATGGGATAAAACTAGCAGGACAAGATGGTGTTAATACCGAGGTAGTGCAATTCTTTTCTGTTTTTCATGATAGCGGAAGAAGAAACGAAAGCTGGGATAGAGGTCATGGCGGTAGAGGTGCACAATTGGCTCTAGAAATGCGGGACGATATCTCTTTATGTGATGATGACTTCTCCCTGTTAATTACCGCTTGTAGTTTGCATACTTCAGCCAGAACACATGATGATATAACGGTACAAGCCTGTTTTGACAGCGATAGACTTGACCTGGGGAGAGTGGGTACTATGCCGAAAGCTA
>JAOZLO010000465.1 GCA_029934775.1 Desulfocapsaceae bacterium | reverse complement strand
AAAATTTTGTTTTCCCGATACATGTACTCTAACGTAGACCGAAAAGTAGCAGGAAATGTTGAAACTGCAAGCTTTTTTATTAGTACCTTACTCCCTAATTTCTGTCATAAAAAACAAGAAATTGAGAAATATATTTTAAAATTATGTGGTTGGATATACCGCCATGGTACTTATACCCCCTTGTGGGGTGTTGGTATAAATACACCCTGACAACCCCGATGTTGACAAATTTCATGCCCGCTCAACTGAGCACGATAATTCTGAACACCTTCAGCGCTGTCACCTGCCCTCCTGTAGTATTCAAACTCCTGCCAACTGCCAGTGAAATAGCACCTGAAGAAGTGCAGAAAGAGCCATACATATTCCTTCACAGCAGTGAACGTGAACAACTCCAAAAATACCGGCTGCCCAAAAGGCGTTCTGAATACATCACCGGGAGAATCTGCGCAAAAACAGCAACATCGAACCACCTGCAATACACCCTTTGCACACCACCTCCAATGAATCAGATAGAAATCAATAACTCGGAATACGGTCATCCGATTATTACCTTCCATCCTGATGTATCACTCCCGGTACCCGAAATCTCAATCTCACACAGTAAAGAATATGGTGCGGCAATTGCTGCGCAATATCGTTGTGGAATTGATATCCAGAGCCAGGAAAAAAGTCTGATCAAAGTCAGGGAAAAATATTGTACGGAACAAGAAGAGCATATTCTCTTAAAAGTAATCCCAAAAGGGAACGAGTTATTACGACTCTCTCTCTTGTGGTCGGCAAAGGAGGCAATACAGAAAAGTTTCAGCACGAAAACAGGCATGCCGACCTTTCTGGGTATTCACCTGCAGGCCGGTCAGAGAAAAGATGACAACAACGTACTCTTTTCTTTCTCACTCCCTCCTGAACAAAACCGGCGAAATCAAAAGAATGTTACGGTAGCCGCTGGAATCTTTATGAATTACGCCATAGCTGTATTTGTACTTGAGGAGAACAGCTGATGCCGGAACTCCCTGAAGTTGAGGTTATATGCAGGGGCATTCGACCTTTCCTGATAGATCGTACTATCAGGACGATCTATCATAATGGTAAAAATCTTCGCCATGAAGTACCAGTTGAGGCGATGAACAGAGAGCTTACGAACAATCGAATTGTGAATATTGAACGAAGAGCAAAATACCTTCTGCTCCACTTTGAAACCTCCGCTCTGCTCATTATCCACTTTGGCATGACGGGAAATCTGGGTATTTTCTCTCGCAGCTCACCGATTGCAAAACATGACCACGTTCGATTCCTGCTGGATAATGGTACAGAGCTGCGATTTAACGATACACGCAGATTCGGGTCAATACATATTATTTACCCTGATGAACAGGTAAATATCGAACAGGTTTTTTTCAAAACTACCGGCCCAGAACCATTTACAGATGATTTTTCCGGAAGATATCTGCAAAAAATTGCCAGGGGCAGAAGCCAGCCGGTTAAGACGTTTATCATGACAAACCAGACTGTGGCGGGAATCGGTAATATTTATGCCAATGAAAGTCTCTTTGCCGCAGGGATACGTCCATCACGCAAGGTGAATACTATCTCTTTAAAAAGCTGGGACAGGCTCGTTGCTGAAATCAGAAAAGTGTTGAAACATGCCATTTCCTGTGGAGGATCGACTATCAGTGATTTTGTGAATGCCAGCCAGGAGAGGGGCTATTTCCAGATGAACTTCAAGGTTTATGACAAAAATGGACAGGCCTGCACAACATGCTCTTCCACCATAAAAAAAATGACCATTGGCGGGCGGACCAGCTACTACTGCCCAAACTGCCAAAAATGATGGCGTCGTAAAAATTCTTCATCCGGCCAACAGATAAACATCAACGAGTGCTCCCTTGGGATAACAGATCTCTCCCGACTGAAGCAGAATGTAACAGTTGGATATTTCACATCTTGCGGCAACACGAACAGAGCAGCTCCCTCGATCCGAGGTCAGAACACCATCTTTTAATCGCAGAACATCACTGCGTTTTGTTGTAATCTGATGCTGCATGCAACCCTTCACTTTTTGTGGCCACCTTCCCTTTCCCCCCTGCATTGCAAGAATGGCAGGCCCGACCAGTACATTAAAAAGAGTCTGGACGGCGAAAGACGGGCCCGGCAGACCAAAAAAAAGAGTACCTTCCAATATCCCAAACAGTACTGATTTTCCCGGCCGCATATCCAGTGCTGTAAAGACCACCTGCCCCCCTGCCTCGACAAATGCATCTCTCACCAGATCATACTTACCCGGTCCCACCCCCCCGGTAGTAACAAGAAAATCCAGCCCTCGTCCTTTAGCCTTTAAAAAAAAATCCAGCAGATCAGACTTATTGTCCTCTATTACCCCCAGGTCCTCCGGACACGCGCCAAACGAAGTAGACAACCCTTCAAGAAGGACTGAATTGGAAGAATATTTTTGACCTTTTTCAAGCTCACTGGATAAACTCCTGAGTTCACTTCCTGTGCACAAAAAACCGAAGGAAGGTCGGGTGCTGACGTCAACAGAGCGTACCCCGCATGAAGATAAGAGTGCCAGATGCATTGGTTGCAAGGCTACACCGCTTTGCACCACTCTATCACCCAGCGCTATTTCACTTCCTTTTTTCCGTATATACCGTGCTGATTCTAAAAGATGCCCCGCAACAACCATCTCACCATTCTGCTCCGCACACTTTTCAAAAGGTACAACATGCACACCCCCTCTCGGCACGCATCCTCCAGTCATGATCCTGCAGGCAGTACCGGGATGCAATCTATCCGCATATGTCTTGCCGGCAGGAATTTCACCGACAATTTCAAACCGTTTGGTTGCTTTATCATGCTCGTCGGACTCCGGAATAACATATCCATCCCGCATTGATTCATCAAAAGGCGGCTGGGGAACTATTGCTGTAATATCAGAAAAAACAATCCGGTTAAGTCCGTCTTTCAAATCAACGGATTCACCAGGTAATCGTTTTATGTTACTTGAAATAATCTGCTGTGCTTTTTGAAGGGTATACATCTTCCGGTGGTTGGTGATGAGGCTTAAAGTAAGATACTCATTCAATGAAGAGAACATAATGCCCTGCGGGCAGGCTGAAGCTTTTTAGGCTGAAGGCTGTAGTACCTTACCCCTGAAACAGGAGTAATAAAAA
>JAOZLO010000464.1 GCA_029934775.1 Desulfocapsaceae bacterium | reverse complement strand
AGTTCAATCTGGCAGCATGTATTAAAAGCGGTCTTGAGCTTCAGGGATATCCTGTCGGCCAACCCCTGTCACCTCAGGCGCCATTATCACCAGAAGACGTGGAGGAAGTACGAGGTGCACTTGAGGCAGTAGGGGCTCTTTAGATACCCCTTTGTGGGGTGTACCTCCTGGAACCTTGTCGAAAAACAAGTTATGAGGTTGTGGAAACGTAGTTTTCCAACCGTACTTGCATATCTGTATCAATTTCAGGCTTTTTCCATTGCTCGAGTCGATCCAGTACTTTCTGTTCGGCAACGTCAAAGACTTCTTTTCGTCCCTGATTCATCCATGAAGAATAGTCACTTCTCCGCATAAGATCAGGGAGGTGAGGATATCAGCATAAATTACATCAGGAAGGTCAAACAGGCGAAGGAACCGGATGCGTGGATGGAATGAAAACGGTATTTCGTTAAAAGAAAAACTTGAGGAGCTTGGAATGAGTTAACCTTTATTGAGACTGATCACCAGATCTTCGAATGCTGATCAGTTATTGATCATTGTCTCCTGCACCCCCAGATATGCCAGAATATTCTCCGCACCGGTTCTCCCTTCGGCAATAGCAGTAACAACAAGATCTGAACCACGAACAGCATCTCCTCCGGCAAAGACCCTGGCGTTGCTTGTCTGATAGGCGAGCGCACTCGCCTCTCCCGTCAGGATACATTCTCTCTCATTTACTGCTATACTGTTTTCCACCAACCATACAGGAGGATCTGGTCTGAAACCAAAGGCCATAAGTACGCTGTCTGTCTCCAAAATCTTTTCGGTCCCTGCCACCAGTTCAGGACGTTGACGCCCCCGTCCATCAGATTTGCTGAGCCGCGTGGTGATCACTTTTACCCCGACCACCTCTCCTTTTTCTCCGGTTATCAAGGCCAGAGGTTGCAGATTCCAGAGAAACCTCACTCCTTCATCCTCCGCATTTTTGACCTCCCCTGCAGACCCGGGCATATTCTCTCGATCACGCCTGTAGACACAAGCGGTATCCGAAGCGCCCTGACGGATAGCGGTACGTAAACAATCCATGGCAGTATCACCACCACCCAGAACAATCACACGCTTTCCTTTCAGATCTACATATGGATATCGGTCACGCTTTAAATCCATCATTCTATCCGCATTGCCAATGAGATAATCAAGCGCATCATATACTCCTTCAGCATCTTCATTTTCAAATCCACCACGAATAGATTTAGAGACACCGATGCCGACAAAAACCGCATCATAATCAGCAATTAATTTGTTAAATTCGATATCTTTCCCCACTTCGGTCTCAAGGCAGAACTCAATTCCCATTTCTGAAAATATTTCCCTCCTCAGTTTCATCACTCTTTTTTCCAGCTTAAAAGAAGGAATACCAAAGGTCAGCAAACCGCCAATTTCAGGATTCACATCATAAACGACAGGTTTGACACCGTTCCTTATCAGTACATCGGCACAGGAAAGCCCTGCAGGTCCAGCACCAACGACCGCAACTCTCAATCCATGCATCACAACCTTGGAAAGATCTGGTCGCCATCCCATTTCAAAGGCAGTATCAACAATATATTTTTCAATACTGCCAATGGTAACAGCACCGAAATCGGTTATTGTACAGGCGCCCTCGCAAAGGCGATCCTGGGGACATACCCGACCGCAAACTTCAGGCAAACTGTTTGTCTGATGACATAGTTCAGCTGCCTCAAAAAGCTGCCCTTCGTTGACCAGCCTCAACCAATCCGGGATATAGTTATGTACGGGGCACTTCCATTCACAGTAAGGATTACCGCAGTCAATGCAGCGGTCTGCCTGCATCTCTACCTGTGTTTTCATGAATGAATCATATATTTCGACAAATTCTCGTTGTCTCTGCTCAATTCGTTTTTTACGGGGATCAACACGATCAACCTCAAGAAACTGAAATAAATTCTGACTCATATTCTTTCCCTGTTTATATCTTTTTAAAAACCTTCCATCAGAACGGCTAACAGCTCTATTCACACCACTTAAAATTATGTCCGATTGAGAGATCGTCCTATTGCACAATTGCCAGTGTTTCTCTTGGTGAATGTCCTCGACGCCCCAAGAGGGCTGAGATATCGGTGGTTTTCGGCTTAACAAGTTTAAAAAGAGCCAGATAGTGTTCATTAAAACCTTCAAGAATCTGTTCGGCCCTGCTACTCCCCGTCTCTTCAAAATGCCTGTTGATAACGCCTCTTAAATGCTCTATCAGGACAGTCCTGCCATCAAGGGAGAGCAGTTCAATCAATTCCCCATTAATGCTCGATGAAAAAGAGCTGTATTCATCGAGTACATAGCAGAAGCCCCCAGTCATTCCGGCACCAAAATTGATACCGGTTTTCCCAAGTACGGTGACAATACCCCCTGTCATATATTCACATCCATTATCGCCTATACCCTCAATAACAGCCTTCGCCCCCGAGTTTCGGACAGCAAACCGTTCTCCGGCCTGACCTGCCCCATACAGCCGTCCTCCTGTGGCACCGTAGAGACAGGTGTTCCCCATGATAACGGCCTCATGACTCTTGTATGACACTCCTTGAGGTGGCCGGATGACAAGCTTCCCACCAGCCATCCCTTTGCCTACATAATCGTTGGCATCCCCCGTCAGATGCATATGAAGACCACCCGCATTCCAGGCCCCAAAACTCTGGCCGGCAGTTCCTCTCAGTCTTATCTGGATTGGTTTAACAGCCATACCTTTGTTACCGTATTTTGCTGCAATTATTCCTGATAATCGTGCCCCCACGGAGCGATCCGTATTGCGAATAGAAAATTCCGCCCCTCCACCATCAAGTGTTTCTACCGCCGCCTGAAACTGCTTTACGAGTTTGAGATTGAGCGGACCGGGATCATCAGGGATATTTTTTTCCCGATAGAAAAGACCACACTTTCCAGGTGAAACAACAGGAGCCACAATATTTTTCAAGACAAGCTTTTGCTGCCTGGTACTGAAACTTTCAATTTCTTCCAGGAAATCGGTTCGACCAATCAGATCCGTTAGCTTTTTAACCCCCAGTTCTGCCATTAACATCCGGGTTTCCTGTACCATAAAGCGAAAATAGTTCATCACCATTTCCGGCATTATGGTGAGAGATATAAAATGGTGAGAGAAGGCAGGAAACCAGCCGTAC
>JAOZLO010000463.1 GCA_029934775.1 Desulfocapsaceae bacterium | reverse complement strand
TTGTGCACAACATTGAGCTGTTAACCGCTACCTCAATTCCTTTCTGGAAATTTATAAAAGCCAGAACCTCCCCCTGTTCATTTTCTGAACTTACCGATCGCTTTACACCACATCTCTATGATGGCAGCAAATTAAATTCTGTATTTCCACTTAACTGCAAAGAGTTAGCGGAGTTTGGTGACTTTGCCACTGTGCTCTTGGCTGAGGATCTGGAACAGATCCTCCAACTGGAAGATTTCTTAAAAAGCATTTGCGTAACATGAGAGTGGAACTGGCACGATTGAGCTTCGCACAGCCAGTCCTAATCGTTTGTTTGTCTTCCCTAGTTTGAGCTTCCTACTATCAATCTCTGGTTCTCAGGGGGCCGAATACCTAACACATTTGAACTGGCTGCCCGTCCGAGATTCTTCCAGATAATATTGATAGTATTTGTTGTCGGATATAAAATTTACAGCCCTGTAGCCGCTTCATTTATTGTATCCCATGTTTCTTGGGTATCGACAGTTGTGCTGCCTTACCCGGGAACTCGGCCTTATATGACGTTTCTGTTCGTCAGTTCACAAATTTACACTCCGGCTTCCTTCAGACCCTACCTCACGGTAGCGCCCTTGCCTTCGGTTAGTAATTTTGTTACGTTTTCAAACGTTACATGGAACACTTACAGGGGACTTTAACCCCATTAGTTCACGCCCATGCCGGGCATTTGTTTTCAATTGAATCTTTGTGGTAATAAAAATAGGTTATCTACAATGATAAAAGTTGGCGTAATAGGGTACGGCTATTCGGCTAAGACATTTCACATGCCCCTGATAAAAACATCAAAATCATTGGAATTAGCCGCAATAAGTAGTTCTCAGAAAGAAACGGTAGGGGTGAAATATCCTCACGTTTCAATTTTTGAAACTGCACAAGACTTAATAATAAGTGGAAATCTTGAGTTAGTAGTAATTACTGCACCTAATGATGTTCATTACCAATTGGCTAAGCAGTGCTTGGAAAATGGAATTAATGTTGTTCTCGAAAAACCAATGGTTACAACAAGTTTAGAAGCAGAAGAACTAGTAAATATTGCTAAAGAACGTTCTTTAATATTGTCTGTATTTCATAACAGGCGTTGGGACGGCGACTTTTTAACAGTTAAAAAGTTACTCGACAATAATCTAATCGGCGATATTCGATTTTTTGAATCTCACTTTGATCGGTTTCGCCCTACAGTTCGACAAAGGTGGAGAGAACAACCTGGGCAAGGATCAGGAATATGGTTTGATTTAGGTTCTCACTTAGTTGACCAGGCAATCAGTATTTTTGGCTCGCCCGAAGCAATAACAGCAAGATGTTTGCCGTTAAGAGAAGGTTCTAAAACGACTGACTACTTTCATGTGTTACTTCACTATAAAAACCTTGAGGTTGTTCTTCATGCAAGTTCATTTTCGGCTGCTCCAAACAATCGTTTTCGTGTCGAGGGAACCAAAGGAAGTTATGTTAAATATGGACTTGATCCTCAAGAAGAGCAATTAAAGAATGGCATTACTCCAAATCAGTCATCGTATGGTGTGGAGATTGCGGAACATTATGGAATCTTCTATTCTGACTCTTCGAGTGAACTTATTGAAACCAAGGATGGTTGTTATCATCAATATTACTCAGGAATCACTGAAGCTATACAATCAGGAGGTAGTAACCCTGTCAATCCTGAAGATATAGTAGAAGTATTAAGAATACTTGAGTTGGCTGAAAAAAGCAGTATAAATGGTGAAACATTATCAGTGTGTAAACCTGAAAACTAATCGAGTAGCCAGAGGGTTTTCTCCCCCAGCCCCACAACACGCTGCATGTGGGTCGGCACAGGACGTTTCATTAAGGTCACCGAGTCGAAGCCGGATGTGAAGACTTGAGATTGTCATATCGAAGATAGTACAATCATTTGGATGCTAATATTTTGCATTGCTACTGTTAAGGGAAGCAAGAAGTTGTCCCAAAAACCTAACAACAAATAACACTGTTTCGATCTCTAGAAAATCAAGAATAGCCTAACAAGAACAGGACTCTTTAAAGTCAAAGATGCTTCCAGATTATCAAGCAAGTAAGTTGCTCCATTCATCCAGCATCTAAGGACCGATACTACTTTCGTATCAATCGTTGATATTGGCAGTGTGAATCTCTTGAGATTCCATTTTTACCCGATGTTTACATTATTCCTGTACATGTAATTAAGGAGTCACCCCTAAAACGAAGCAACACAAAAACCTGTTCTTGACCTATAGAAATTCAATCCTGATCAGAAATACCTAACACTAAAAATGCATTTTGGAGTGTAAGATGGTTCCAGAAAATATTGGATATGGCTGAACAGTACATGTAGCAAAAAATTGTTACTCGAAGCACCCAAAATGACACCTACCAAAAATCAACATATTTCCACTATATATTGATGATAGATCAGTGTACATGATGAATACTGATGGCGTCGTAAAAAGTCCACCGCTCCGTCATTCTCGCGTAGGCGGGAATGACGGGATGGCGAAGGATTTTGGCTTTTACGAGTTCATCAATATTGCCATCTCCAAAATCTGATTTTCTCAGATCGGACTTAGACTAAGATAACTATATATGCCAAACCGGGATTCAGCCTATTCGAGAATGACGATACAGAGAGATTTTTCAGTTGACAAAAAAATAACGGACGCTAAATTGATTTAGCAAGCTGAAACGATTTAGCAGAATCCTTTAGTGCCTTACTCCAGAACTACCGCAATAAAAAACAGGTAAGCACCCTTAAAAACCAGGGTATAAACTCCGACTCCGAGAAATCGAGAAGGGTCGTTTAAAATTATATGGTTGAATATACTTTCATGGCACTTATCCAAGCATTAGTAACTTCCGATTTATTCGGGTTAGTTTATCATTTCTGATAATTCCTTAAAGCTTAAGGGTGTTTTGAAAAATTACCACAGGCATATATGTAATATTCCAAGGATAAGTTTTTTTCGTATAACGCAGAGATTGAAACGGTAAGCGAAGAACGAGACTCCGAAAAAACAATTTTTCAAGTTACCTCAAATTTTAAGATAGCTAAGTAAAAAGAGACAATGGGTATAAAAATAAGTGAAATTGCCGATATGGCCGGCGTCTCCAAAACAACCGTAAGTCTGGTTATTAACGGACGAGGAGAAGCATACC
>JAOZLO010000462.1 GCA_029934775.1 Desulfocapsaceae bacterium | reverse complement strand
ATTTTTCGGGGAATATATTGAAAAATTCGGAAAAGAATAAGTAGTATTCCCCGGGATTGAGGCTGACCCCGGGGAAAAAATCTTTACCAGTGAAGCTCTTCCTGCTCCGGGGGAGGAGCTTTACCTAATGAGGGCGGATGCCCGTAACTCAGGTTAATAGGCTAATAACCTTCAGCCTAAGCAACCTGTTGATTTAACAGAATTAACTTAAAATTATTTTCTCGGAGTCTACGCTTACCTGTCTTTTGTGACAGGGTTTCAGGAGTAATGTACTGATGATTAAGGCCATAATCTTTGATTTCGGACAAACCCTGGTCGATTCGGCAGACGGGTTCAGATCTGCTGAAAAAATAGCCAAAGAGCAAATTTTTTCAAACCTGTTTCCTGGCGAAAATGAGGATCAGTACCAGACCTTTTTAACAGAATATCGTCAAATTCGGAAAAGCTTTCATGCACGATCTGATTTTTCCCGACTTTCTATCTGGCAGGCAGTTTATGAAAGGTTCAACTGCAGGACCGACCCTGAAAAACTTACTCAGATGGAAACAGAGTACTGGGATCTCGTCAAGTCCAGGACAACACCATTTCCTGAAACGATAACTGTTTTGGAAAAACTGGCAGAAAAATTCCAGCTTGGCATTATTACCAATACCCAGGGACAAAAAGCCGGCGGCACCCACCGGATAGGCCTTTTTCCGGCTATCGAGAAATTTTTTCAGACTATTATTATTGCAGGAGAGTCAGGGTTACCTGCAAAGCCAGATCCTGAACCCTTTTTGTTGTGCCTGAAAAAGATGAATGTAAAACCATCCGAAGCAATTTATGTGGGGGATGATTTTCAAAAAGATGTCAGCGGAGCCGGTGATGTCGGGTTGAACCCTGTATGGATCAAACACGATCTTGTGAAACGGACCTGGACTGAGCCGGAAAGTTATATCAGATATCGCATTATAACAAATCTTTCCCAACTTCTTGAAATTGATGGAAACGGGTTGGGCTGGTGATAGACGTATCACCTTTTTTCGCAAGTCAGGCAGTAAGTTATAAAAAAATGCTGGTTTTATTTGCAGCATTTGAATTTGGAGAAGCTTTAAAGATAAGTAAGCAGTATAATATATTACCGACAGTGGCAGATATGGACCAGGTCATCGACAACCTTATTAAGCAAAGGGAGTCCGAAGACGTCACCAACTTTTCCCACCAGTTTGATCTAAGACTTAACTCCCTGAGAAGATTTCGGAACGGCGGGTGTGATCCTGAAACAATACTCGAGAAAATTATTCTGCCGGAAGGGTACAACGGCAAAATTTTACTTGTGATGTTTAAGGGAGGTATTCTGGATGGACGGGTTTGCCTGCGTTCTGGAGATATGTGGCATAGAGAAATTCTTAGAAATACAGAAATTGAAATCAATCATTTAGGATTTTTTGAAAGTGTTGTATATGAATTGGGCGGAGCTCATGTCCGGTTTGAAAAAAACAAAGATATTGTCATATTCGGAACGAGCGACGATTTTGGCTCATGTGACAAGGCGTATGCTGCAGAGCTGATTCAACAGATTTTCAATGATAGACATATTATGATTGCAGGCTGACAGGCTCCTGGGGATACGATGAGTACAGCAAAATTTAAAGTTCTTTTTTACTGCTGGCTCATATATGGATTTTTTTATTTGAACCGGTTGAATTTCTCTCCAGTTATTCCGCTGATCATGTCGGATCTTGGCATCTCCCATGCCCGTATTGGTCTAATAGGGGCTTCTTTTTATGCTTGCTATACATTGATCCAGCTTCCGGTAGGTTATCTGAGCGATCAGTTTGGGCCTCGGAAGATTATTTTTACAGGAGGACTGGTTTCTGCTTTTGCCAATATGATGTTCAGCTTCGGCAGCGGATTAACCCACCTGATCACTTCTCAATGTCTCAATGGTTTTGGGCAGGGGGGTGGCTTCAGCCCGATTATCACAATTATAAACCAGCATTTTCCTGTCAGTCAGAGGGGCCGGGCGCTGGGACTTGCCATGACCTCAACTGCTGTTTTTAGTGTAGCTGCATTTTTCCTCGCCAGTTATATCGGTCAGACATACGGGTGGCGTGCAGTTTTTTGGTCCGCCCCTTTAGTGTTTGTTCCTGTACTTATTATTTTTAGAAAGGGTATTTCAACGCCACCTTCTATTGAAACAGTTGCTACGGTGGATAATATCGGGCTCAAGCCTCCGGAGATGACCAAAAAAGAATCATTTTTCAAGAAGAACAGGCAGGTGTTTTCAAAGGACTTGTACTTTTTAGGATTGGGCTTTTTCTGCCTGAGTTACATCACCTACTCCAATCTGATTTGGCTGCCCTCTTTTTTGTTTGAAAGTTATGATATGTCAATTGTTCAGGCGGGCTTCCTTGCAGCACTTTATCCTCTGTCAGGTATTGTTTCACGGCCTTTGGGAGGTTTCATCTCCGATGTTGTTTTCAAGGGAAAAAGAAAGCAGACCATTACGATCGGCCTGGCTGTTATTTTATTATCAACACTACTGTTATCCCGGATTGAGGATTTCAGTATTAATATATATCTCATCATTGCAATTGGATTTTTTGATAACCTGATCGGGCCTCTGTTTTTTGCCTGGATGCTGGATCTGGTTCCATATAATCGCAGTGGAACAGGTGCCGGACTGCTTCAGTTTCTTGGCCATATAGGGACAGTACTGTCAATTTATTTTTCAGGCATTGCGGTAGATTTTTTTCAATCATATCGACCCTTTTTTATGATTCTGTCTGTTATTTCAATATTGGGAATCATATCTGTAATACTGGTCTCTGAACCAGGAGAAAAAAAGTGATGAAAGCCATTACTTTGGAGCAACCTTTTGCCTCGCTTGTAAGTCTTGGCATCAAAACCATCGAAACCCGTCCCTGGTCTACGGATTATCGGGGAGTAGTGGCTATCCATTCAGGCAGATCTGCTCTACCGGTAACAGATGCCTATTATCATGGTATGTTGAGTTCAGCCGGCCTGGATTGTGAACTACTGCCTTTAGAAAAAATTATTGCGATTGCACGGCTGGTGAGTTGTAAAAAAGTGATCACATCTGAAATCCCCTGTTATCCCCAGCTGGCGTTCAGTGATTTTACCCCCGGCTGGTATGCCCTGGAGCTGACTGATATTAAACCTCTGGCAACTCCTGTCC
>JAOZLO010000461.1:361-3192 GCA_029934775.1 Desulfocapsaceae bacterium | reverse complement strand
GGAGTAAACCAAGAAACGGCAAGGTTGAACGGTAGAGTTCGGCAATCGGTCTTTCGAAGCGGTATGAGGCGAGGAAGAGGTTCAGTCCTACCGGCGGGGTGCAGTAGCCTATCTGAAGATTGGTCAGAAAGATAATGCCCAGATGGAGGGGATCAACGCCGTAAGCGATTGCAATGGGCAGGATGAGCGGCACTATGAGCACCAGAGCTGAAAAAATATCAAGCATGGCTCCGACGATAAGTAAAAAGACATTAAGAAGGAGCAGAAAGGTATACTTACTGTCAATATAGGTCTGGATATATTCAAAAAGGCGTGTAGGAATTTCCTGGTCAATGAGGTAATTGGTGGATGCCATTGAGGCGGCAAGGATGACAAGGATACCGCCAAAAAGCACCATTGATGTGGACATGATTCCCGGCAGATCTCTGAGAGAAATATCTCTGTGTACAAATATTTCAACAACGAGAATGTAAAATGCTGTTACAGCAGCAGCTTCTCCCGGGACAAAAATGCCGCCATAGATGCCGCCCAGCAGGATAACGGGCAGGGGTAATTCCCAGCCTATTTCACGCAGACCTGTTAATTTTTCTCGGCGAGAGTACTTCTTTTTCTGTATTTCCCGATTATGTCCTCTGGTTGCAGAATATCCCATAAGGAGGATGAGCATGAGCATTCCCGGCAGGATTCCTGCCAGAAACAGGTGGTCTATTCTGGTTTCTGCGATTACCCCAAAGAGTATCAAGGGGAGACTGGGGGGGAAGAGCAGACCGAGGCTGCCGGAGGATGTGATCAATCCCATGGAAAAACGGTCGGAATAACCGTCCTCGAGGAGTGCTGGTAACAATAAGCCACCCATAGCAAAGATTGTCACTCCGGATGCTCCGGTAAAAGCTGTGAAGAGAGCACAGACCAGAAGAGTGATCACCGCCAGCCCGCCGGGCAGCCAGCCGAGAAAAATACGCGAAAACTTGAGCATCCGGAGTGGAGCCTTGCCTTCCGAGAGAAGAATGCCGGCAAAGATAAAGAGTGGCAGGGAAACGAGTAGAGGGGTATCCGCCAGCCGTGACATTTCGATAATCACCACTGAAATATCAATATCTACAGAATAAAAAGAGAGCAGAGCCAGGGCCGAGATTACAAGAAAAAGAGGTGCTTTCAACAGTGCCAGAATCAGGGCGATAATCTTGAGGACGTTCATTTATTTTGAGTCCTGTTTTGTCGGTGGGAGCGAAAATGATCAAGCAGTCCAATGACAAAGCGCATACCGTATCTGACGGTCATCAGGCCGAAGGTGATGGGGAAGATGATATTCCAGACCCAGACGGGAAGTGAAAGCAGGTCAGCACCGCCATATTCGATCTCATTTTTGATAAAGATCCACGCTGCCAGGCTTAAAGTGCCTGTGGTAACAGTACAAAACAGATCAGTGGCAAGGGTAATCCAGGGCTGGGCGGACTTGGGTACCAGGTAATTTGAGAAATCAAGAGCAATATGTTTCCTTTGGCCGGTAGCTTTCAATGCTCCTAGAAGTCCGCACCAGAGGACAAGATAGCGAAGTAACGGATCGGCCCATGGTAGACCGCTTGAAAGAACAGATCGCAGAAAAATCTGTACACAGGCAAGGCTGAGCATTGTAGTGAGGAGGAGACAGAGGAGTATATCTTCACCTTGATCCAGCCGTTTTAAAATTGAGTGGGAAGATCGGTGGCTTTCGCTCAACTGTCTTTTCCTTTCTGCTCTGGATGGTTTTTCCGAAATTCTTCCAGAAGCTGTATGGTCTTCTGGTAAATCTCAGGAGAAAATGCGCTTTTTACAAGGTCTTTCACTGTACGATCCCGGCTTTCATGTAACTGTCGATTCGTGTCAGCGTCGGTTTTAACGAATTCCACTCCGTTGTCAATAAGAACCCGCCTGGATTCGTTGTTACTGAGCCGTGTTTTTTCGAGGAGAACGGGGAAATGTTTTGCAGCGGCAGCATGGACCAGCTCTTTGTATTTTTCCGGCAATTTACCAAATGCCTTGCCATCCAGGAGAAAAACACCATAAGCGTAACCATATGGCATATCTGTAATATACTTTGCTTTTGTAAACCACTGCAGGACGATTGAGCCGTAGAGTGAATTATATACGGTATCAATCAGGCCGCTTTGCAAAGAGGAGAGAACATCAGGGATGGAGAGTTGCACCGGGCTAATACCGAGGGTGGTGAGCAGGGCCTTTGATATAGGATCTCCGGAAGGAATCCAGTTGGTTGAACTTTTCAGAGCACCAATGGAGCCTACGGGTTTTGTAGACATGGCATAGATAAAACCAACCTCTGTGAGTGAAATTAATTCAAGTTTTTTTTGCCGAAACTGTTCAATCAGGCTTGGCAGCAGCCCTTCCGTCACGTAGTCTACCTCAGCATAGGAGTTGAAGAGAAACGGTATAGCCATTACACGGAGGTCGGGAACAATTTTTCCGATGCCGGTCACGGCGAAACCGCCGCCCTGGAGCTGACCGACCCGCATCTTCCTGTACATAGCCTGGTCGTCTCCCATTACTCCACCTGCATAGATCCGGAATCTAACCTCTCCATCGGTTTTCTCTTTAACTTCAACAGCAAATTTTTCAAACTGCCGGGCCCAGACTGAGCTGCCTGGTGCAAGGCTGCCGATCTTGAAAAGATATTTGGTTTTTGCCTGGGCTCCATTGCTGTTTATCAGTAGTATCAGGATTGCCGTAAATATCAGGGGAAATAAACGTTGCATATGGTTTCACCAGGGATTTTCTTTGTAAGGGGCTGATATCAGTTACTCAGCAAAGTAATCATCTTCCAGGAGACGGCGGGT
>JAOZLO010000461.1:0-351 GCA_029934775.1 Desulfocapsaceae bacterium | reverse complement strand
CTTTATCCATGGTCTGTCTGGCCAGAGTAGCCGCATAGGTTGTCTGGACCAGAAGAAATTTTCTTTTTGAGAGTGCAAGCGCTTTCTCGAAGTGGATCCTGCTGAGATCGGGTTTGCCGCCAAAAAGGGCAGGCCTGGCTGCATGATATCCCCCAAAGAAGAGATGGATGGAGCCTCCCTCAAAGGTTTCATCAAGTTCCAATAGCCTGTACATTATTTTTTCGATGACTACAAGGTCGGCCATGGCGGCCGGGGATCCATTCTGGCTCTGGACCCAACTGATCCAGCCGAAGGTACCCCAGAAAACAAAAGGGAGATCATCTTTGTCAAGTTTTGCAAGCATCCTGTCAA
>JAOZLO010000460.1 GCA_029934775.1 Desulfocapsaceae bacterium | reverse complement strand
TAGCCCCTGCAATCGGCTCCGCCGCACTGTTGGTTTTTATCTTCTGTTTTACCAGCTTTGGCGTGGTACTTATTCTCGGTGGTCCAGGTTGTGCAACAATTGAAGTGGAAATTTATCGCCAGGCGGTGCAGCTCTTCAACCTCCCCATGGCAGCCGCACTTTCTCTTATCCAGATATGTATCAATTTTCTCCTGATGTGGCTTCATGCCCGTCTGACTAGAAACAACAAAGTCAGTTTTTTCTCAAACAGTATTGGGGGACGACCAGAAAAGGCAAAAAGCAGTTCGCAAAAAATCATCCTCTCTGTCAATCTTCTTTTTATGGTGCTTCTGCTTCTCGCCCCTCTTTCAGCTCTGATACTCCGTTCTTTCATCGGTGAACATGGATTCACCCTTGCCTATTATACTGCTCTTTTCACCACCGACACACGGTCAGTGTTTTTTGTGCCGCCCATTGATGCAGTGCTCAACAGTATCGGGTTTGGTCTGTCTGCCATGTGTATTTCTTTGATTCTCGGTCTTTTTGCTTCGTCGTATTTAGGTTCTGCAAGAGGCCGCACTGCAACCTTCTGGGATGCAATTATAATGCTCCCCCTTGCAACTTCCGCGGTGACCCTGGGTTTTGGTTATATCATTACTCTTAACAGTCCTCCCTTGAATCTTCGAGATTCTCTGGCTATCATCCCCATAGCCCATAGTCTGGTGGCATTTCCGTTTGTAGTCCGCTGTATCCTCCCTGCCCTACGGCAGATACCTCGAACGCTGAGGGAAGCCGCTATGCTGCTGGGAAGTTCTCCTTTTCAGATTTGGCGGGAAGTAGTTTACCCTCTCATCAGGCAATCAATCATTGTCGGGGCAATATTCGCTTTTTCAATCTCTATGGGTGAATTCGGGGCCTCCGCATTTATTACCCGACCGCATACAGCAACGATGCCGGTTGCAATTTTCCGATTCCTCGGGCAGCCCGGCGATATGAACTATGGCCAGGCGATGGCTATGAGCACAATTTTAATGGTGGTTACAACCAGTGGTTTCTGGCTCCTGGGAAGGGTTTCTGATAATAGATGACTATATTACATGTAAAAAATCTCTCAAGCAGTTATGAAGGGCAGATTCTCTTAAAAAACATCACTTTTCACTTAAAACAGGGAGAAATTCTCTGTCTCCTTGGCCCTTCCGGTTCCGGCAAGACCACCCTTCTCCGTCTTCTGGCTGGCCTTGAAAATGAGGATAGTGGAACTATCACTTTCAACAACAGCACCATACAGTCCATTCCCCCCTATAAACGTAATTTTGGCATGATGTTTCAAGACTATGCACTTTTTCCTCATAAAAACGTCTACGAAAATGTTGCTTTCGGCCTGGTGATGAAAAAATGGTCAGCTCAAACCATCAAAACAAAAGTATCGGAGATGTTGGAAGTCGTCGGTTTGCGGGGTTTTGACCATCGCAAAATAGATGAGCTTTCCGGAGGAGAACAACAGCGCGTTGCCCTTGCAAGAAGTCTGGCCCCGGAGCCTCAATTATTGCTTTTAGACGAACCTCTAGGCTCGCTGGATAGAACCCTGCGAGACAGATTGTCAGGAGAAATACGGTCTATCCTCAAAAACCTTGGAGTCACAGCACTCTTTGTCACCCACGATCAAACTGAGGCATTCACTGTGGCGGATAAAATTGCAATCCTCTACAACGGAATACTCGAACAGTTCGACAGCCCCGAAAACCTGTATCGTGCTCCTGTTAACACAACTGTTGCCAGGTTTCTCGGGTTTAAAAATATTATTTCTGGAAAACCAGATACATCAGGAAATTTTTGTTGCTCGATTGGTCAAATTAGTTTGGGGTTCACAAAGAATAACGCCAAGAATTGTACCCTACTTATCCGCCCTGAAGGGGCACAGATCAATACAACACAAACAAAAACGGCAGAGAATATTTTACTTTCAGGAAAGGTGATACAACGACAATTTCAGGGAGCTACCTACAAACTGCAGATACAGGTTGGTGAGCAGATACTTTTCTTCGACCTGCCCATTGACCCATCTCCCCCCTTAACTAACGAACCTGTTCATCTGACAATTCGTGATTCGTCTCTTGTCTGGATAAATAAAGGTAGCTACTAATGATAGCACACATTTTTGCCAACGGCCCCTATCAGGAAGAGATCGGCCCAATTATCTTATCTGAAAAAGAGGGCGATCTTATTATTGCTGCAGATGGTGGGGCAAATAAATGCCAGCTGCTTCATATAGACCCTCATATAATAATAGGCGACCTTGATTCAATATCGCCCACGCTCATCGAAAAATATAGTGCTGCGGGAATTGAAATCATCCAGTACCCGACGCGAAAAGACGCAACGGACCTCGAGTTGGCAATAGATCTGGCAATGACCAGAGGAGCAGAAGAAATAGTGCTATTTGGGGTTCTTGGTGGAAGATGGGATATGAGTCTTTCTAATATAATGCTTGCAGCCAGTAAAAAATATAACTCGATGGTTATTTCCCTCCTCAATGTGCAGTGCCGGATACACATCATTCATGGGAAAACCACTCTCCAGCTAAAAGGATACACAGGGCAGATCACTTCACTTATTGCCATATCCGCCGATACTGAAGGGGTTACAATCAGTGGATTTGAATATCCCCTGGAAAATGCAATACTCCCCTTTGGCAGCAGCATAGGAGTAAGTAACCTACTAAAAGAAACAGACGGTTCAATAACTTTGAAACATGGTACTCTTCTCTGCATTCAGGAACTGGCTACATCTTAGAAGTGTTCAAAAATCTTTTCTGGTGCCCATCTTATGATAGTTGAACCCCAGCAATTTTTTAAAGACAGCAACTATCAGGTTGTCTGTTTCTGCTGTCTTTTTCTGCTTTTCAGCGCTGTTTTGCTTTTCCATGTGAGTATCTTCAACCTTATTCATATGCATCTCTCCTCTCTGATTTAACAATTTCCTCCGAATTTATCTTATTCCTGATCCCGGAACAAGATTTATTCCCCAGTTTCCTGTTTTTTTTCAGAAGTGTCGGGTTAAAAAATTGCAAAGCAGCAGGCTTGAAGTGAAGCGTCATAGGCTATCGTCTTCAGAAGCAGGAGAGGTATGACAGCAACTCATCGTTGTTTTTGCTAAAACAACATATTGAATATTTCTTTTGGAACAGCTTTTTCAATTTGATTTACTTGAGAATCT
>JAOZLO010000459.1 GCA_029934775.1 Desulfocapsaceae bacterium | reverse complement strand
TGATCTGCATATGAGCGTCGAACGCCTGCCGCTCAAAGGTCATCTCCTGTTTGATTTCAATCTTGACGACCGCACAGACAGATTCTTCCGCATAAAGAAAACCGGAAGGAAAAATGAGCCCACCGAGCAGGACACCGGTAAATAAGAACAATAAACCGAGACGATGCCCAGTATTCATATGAAGGCCAGTGCGACGTACCATTTGATTACTCCCGACAAATTGAGAAACCATTTTTTGCCAGGACATCAACTGGAAAAACGGTTCAACAGAGTGGTCATAGTCCATACAACGTAATGATTTTAATAATAAATTCGTAATAACATGTCAATTTAAAAAAATTTTAGTCCACATCACGCATAACAGAACCTATCTTAACCACCCCTTCCCACAATTTTCTGACACCACAAAGAAATTCGGTTCCTTGCCATTCAAACCGGACATCTGTATACTGTCCTTATGATCAACAATCCTTCATTTTTCTTACTTGGTCGTCTAATATCTTGAGTTTTCAGGACGCCATCAACCGTGGCTGAAAAGATGATGAAAGACACATTCTGGAAAATAAAACCAAATAGAGAAAAAGCTCTGATGCTTGCCAAAAGGCAACTGCCGGAACTGGTGTATGATGCTGTAAATCTTGAAGGCATACATTTTACCCTGCCCGAGATCCAGACATTACTTGATGGAATTACAGTCGGCGGACATAGACTCGCAGATCAACAAATAGCAATCAACCAGGCCAATACATGGAAAGAACTGTTTCGTCTCATTGAACAGGATAGTTTTAATGTCTCCGCGAAGACTGCCTGCGAACTGCACGCAATTGCCGGGAAAAAAGAGGCCCTGAAATGGGGAAAATTTCGCTCTGGTGGAGTCACAATTGCCGGAACTGAATACCTGCCTCCGAAAGCTTCCAGGCTCCCGGATATTTATGAAAAAATGATAGGTGATCTAAAAAGTATAGCGGATATTTATGATCAGTCCATTTTCCTTTTTCTCACCATGGCCAGAATGCAGTTTTTTTATGATGTAAATAAGCGTATGGGAAGATTTATGATGAATGGATTGCTGTTGAGCAGAGGCTTTCCTGCTATAAACCTCCCTGCAAAACGACAACTGGAGTTCAATCAATTGATGACTGGGTTTTATGCATCAAATAAAACCAAAAGTATGAACAGTTTTCTCCGTTCTTGTCTAAATCAACGAGTGATAGACATCATGAGAGAAGAGTAAGGTGTCTGACCCCAATTTTTTTAGACCCCCTTTTTATAGCCTGATAAATAAAAGGATGCTCGTCGAATAAATACTTATGCTGTGCCAGGGTATCGCTGACTGTGGCAACAATCTGTTCAATAATTTCCGCAGGTTGTTTAATACCAATTTTCTTGCCAAAACGAACTAATTCCGCTCTGGTGGGAAATGATTTTTTATGACCATTCATCTTCAAAGCCGGAGTGTCACCTTGCAAATACGGCACGGTTGAAACAATGTCATAGGCAGGGGATAGCCGAATTGTTTCAGGCTTGGTTATATCGTCATAAATTACCGAAAAATTTTTCTTATGGGCATCACCATTGCCAACGGCGACAGACAATACCAGCAAACGGAAGAACAACTCCAGATCAAGACGAGGAGAGGCGCAGTACATGTTAATCACCCTGGCCAGAGATTCATAAGAACCGGCATATTTATCATCCGCCCTTTCTCCCAGCAAAACAGAAAAATCTTCCACGCCCAGTCGTTCACCATTGGCAAACAGATCAAATCGCTGCATAATAAACAGAGAATGATCATCAGAAAGGTAAAATTCCGGCACCTGCAAACCACATTTTCTTGCCGCAGTCATGCAAAAATATTCATTAACCGCCAGACCTGGATATTCATCTAAACCACTTTTTATAATCAAGCTCGGGGTCTGAAACGTTGCCCGGCTATCAGCAACCAGCACCTTGGGCTGAACACCACTGACAGAAGTCTGCAGCAGATATTTACTAACAAGTTCCTCAAAAAGAGACTCCCTGCCCCGCCATTGCAATATTTCTGTCAAGTCCTCCTTACCGACATCACCGGCAGGAAATCGCTCAGACTGATATTGAAGTCGGCCAATACCGTAATCTCGCTGCAGGGCAAGAAACAACATCTCATCAACACGAATATGTTTCTGTAATCGTTCAATAATACGCTGCCGAACAAAACCTTCTGGTAAATTTTGTTCAAATATTGGATGAATTGCCCCACGACTATAACTTGGCAGGCGCACGGGCATGGTTAAAGAAACCTGGTGTTCAGGCAGTGCTGAGTGGTCATAGGCATATGAAAAACGATGCGTCTTTTCAAGGGTACCACAATCACCACAAGGAACTCCGACCCGAACTGTCCGTATTCTCTCACTCATCAGATAACTCTTCAAGAGTAGGAAAACGAACCGGTTCTAAAACAAGACGCAATCCCATGGCTCGTAAAACCTCCATCGCACGGGACAAGGAGCCTTTATACACCCCTCGCTCAAGCTCACTGACAATCTGGCGCCGAATAGAAATAAGCTTTGCGATGTCTGCCTGTCTCAATCCTCGTTGCTTTCGGGCTTCTCGTATTTGTCGGCCCAAGGCCATCATATCATTGTCCAGATCCATGTCTGTCATTATAAACATTAACCCCGAAAACAACAACATTTGTTTACAATATTAAACACTGAAACGGAGACAGATAGATCCCAGACTCTTTTCAGAACATAGTAATGATAAATTTGCCAGCCAGTCACATCCGTTACGAAGTTCAGTGCCATCAGGAAAACTCTTTTCCCTGCCGGACACTCCTGTAATCTGAACCTGTTGTACACCTGTAAAATATTGACGAAAATGGCGGAAATTACGACTTATATCATGTCGAAAAAGTCATGTCCATTTCGACATAGGTGTCGAAATAGGTCTTAAACTTGCGCCATTCGTATCTGACCTCAATTTTTCCTGGTGGACATTCAAGAAACAATGTTATAATATTGTTACAACTTAAGCAGAGCTTTTAATACATTCCTCAGCTCGAAGTCCAGCAAAAATTTCTAGCACAATGCACCAAAAAGGAACATATTATGCGAATAGCTATCAGACAGATTGGGAATTCAAAAGGGGTTATTATTCCTGCCTCATTTCTTGCAGAAGCAGGATTACAAAATGAAGCAGAAATATCTCTTTTAAACCACTCAATCATAATCTC
>JAOZLO010000458.1 GCA_029934775.1 Desulfocapsaceae bacterium | reverse complement strand
AAGTTTTAAAGATTATTCTGAATAACAATAACCTTTACCAAATAATCCACTCAAATTTGATTTTCACCTGAAATAACATCAATGGATTTTTACATTGCCAGGCAACCAATTTTTACTGTCCAGAAACGCTTGTTTGCCTATGAACTTCTTTATCGGGGAACGGGCGAAGCGCTCCTGGATAATATCTCAGGAGAGCAGGCCACCACCAGTCTGCTGAGCAGTACATTTTTAACGGAAGGTATTGATATAATATCAAATTCAAAACTGTGCTTCGTTAATTTTACAGAAGAATTGCTTATAAAAAACACTCCCGCCTCCTTCCCGAAATCAACGCTTGTAGTAGAAGTTTTAGAAGATGTAAAACCCACAAAAGAGGTTATAGCTGCCTGCCGCCAACTCTCAAAAGATGGCTACCGGATAGCCCTTGACGATTTCATTTATGACAAGAGCCTGGAGCCGCTGATAAGACTGGCTGATATCATTAAAATTGATTTCAGGTTAACTCCTGTCGACACCATTCGCAAAACCCTGCAAAAGCTCTCAAAACACAAAGTTAAACTGCTTGCAGAAAAAGTCGAAACATATGCTGAATTTGAGAAAGCCGCAAAGCTTGGATTTTCCTATTTCCAGGGGTTTTTCTTCAGCAAACCCGAACAAATCCTTATAAAGGAACTGGCTGCGGCCAAAATCTCCCTCTATAACCTCCTCGCGGAAATTACCCAGACGACAACTTCCATTGAAAGACTCTATGATATCATTTCTAAAGATGTAGCCATCAGCTACAAACTGCTCCGCTTTATTAATTCTGCGTATTTCTATCGTTTACAGGAAGTGAAGACTGTAAAGCATGCCATAGCTTATCTGGGCAAAGAGGAATTAAGACGATTCGTGATCCTTATAGTTGTATCGGAACTTGCAGTAGAAAAGCCTGATGAACTGATAAGGCTGTCTCTGGTACGTGCCAAATTCTGTGAATTGCTGGGATGTCAGAGTCAACTGAGAAACTCTTCTTCAGAACTGTTCCTCATGGGCTTGTTTTCTTTGATCGACTCAATGCTCAACACCACAATGACGACTATCATGGACAAACTCCCCATCGCCGAAGAGATAAAAGATGCTCTATGCAAAGGAACCGGTGACTTTGAGCCTTTTCTAAAAGCAATAGTTGCTTATGAAAAAGCGGAACTGGATGCCTGCACCGATGCAGTGAACCAGCTCAATGTCGATATAAAACTTCTTCCCGATATATATTTGGAGTCCTTGCGGTACGCCAACGCTTTAACGTAACCCTCCCTCTTACCGACGCCACCTCAGTGAATACCCCATGCAATCACAACCTTGCTATCTGCACCCCGAAACTGTCCTGCATATATATTACATTGAAGGTATTCTCCCTGCTGATTCCCGTATTCCGACAGAAAGTTTTGTCGGCAACTGGGTCGAGGATGATTTTTCTTTCCTTTTTTTCAAAAAACCAGCAAAAAAACTCATTGCAGCACTCCTCTCAAATTATCCGGACCTGAAACTACTTGACGAATATGAGATGAGTTATGAACAGTGGCAGGGAGGAGCCATTGAGCCTGTCCGCCTGGGCCGTTTTCTTCTTAATCCCCCATGGATAAAAGCCTCTCCCGAGGAAAACGAAATCGCCTTGACCCTCGACTCAGGGGTTGTTTTTGGCAACGGCGCGCACCCGACGACCCGGGCATGCCTGGAAGCTATTGAAATTGCCTGTGCGGGAGGGAAAGTGCAGACCATGCTGGATCTCGGATCCGGTACAGGGATCCTTTCCCTGGCGGCAGCAAGGTTGGGATGCGATAAAATACTGTCGGTAGATTACAACTTCCTCGCCAGCAAGACCACAAGAACCAATGTTCTCCTGAATAGATTAGAAGAGCAAGTACTTGTTATTAACGGGAAAGCAGAAGAGCATACCAATATTGTAACCGATCTCCTGGTTGCCAACATTCACTACGACGTGATGAAAGATCTGGTCAGAACAGAAGGTTTTCTTAAACAGAAATGGTTTGTGCTCTCGGGTCTGCTGCGCAGTGAAACAGAAAAAATTTCCGCATTCCTTTCAACTCAACCGGTTCACATCCTCAAGCACTGGAACCACGATAATATCTGGAATACATTCCTTGGCATCACCCGGGAATAGCTGCCTGTTCTCTCCCTACCTCAACTGCTGAAGCGCTTCTATTCTCTTCTCAAGCGGAGGATGGCTTTTGAAAAAATTTGCCATTCCACCAACTTTTGGCCTGATACCAAAGGCGGCAACCTGGTCAGGCAGATGAGAAGGTTCATGATGGGCCTGCAGACGACGAAGAGCCCCGACCATTTTTTCACTGCTGGTCAGATAGGCAGCTCCTTTGTCGGCAGTAAATTCACGTTTTCTTGAAAACCACATGACGATTATTGAGGCAAAGAGCCCAAGAACAAGTTCCAGTGCAATGGTAACTGCCATATATCCCATAAATCCAAGCCCCCCACCCTCTTCGTCACCCCTCAATACATTGTCCAGAATGTTTGCAACAATACGGGAAAAGAAAATCACAAAGGTGTTCAGAACTCCCTGAATAAGTGATAGTGTCACCATATCTCCACCGGCGACATGGGAGATTTCATGGGCGAGAACTGCCTCCACCTCATCTTTTGACATATTTTGAAGCAACCCGGTACTGACAGCAACCAGGGCATCATTTTTTTTCATCCCCGTAGCAAAAGCATTCATGTCGGGAGAATCATAGACCGCTACTTCAGGCATCCCGATTTCAGCCTTTTCTGCCATCCTCTTGACAGTGTCAATCAGCCACTTCTCGGTGTCATTTCTTGGCTGCTCAATCACATGAGCACGGGTTGATTTCTTGGCAATCCATTTGGACATTGCAAGAGAGATGAGTGAACCACCCATTCCGAACATAGCGGCCATCACCAGCAGCCCTGAGCTGCTTCGAGAATCAACTCCCAGAACGTTCATCACAATGCCGAGCAAGATCAATATCGCCAAGTTTGTTGCTAAAAATAAACCAATTCGTAACACGTTAATCCTCCTAATTCATAAACCTGATAACTTTCCAGCCTGGCGATTCGCAACTGAATCAACCGGACTATATTCGATAATCAGCTGTAAAGATAAACATCATTATTTTCCGTACAAGAAGACAATATTCGATTAATATCGATTAGTACTTTTTTGTATTCTAACAATAACCC
>JAOZLO010000457.1 GCA_029934775.1 Desulfocapsaceae bacterium | reverse complement strand
AATGATTTGATTAGGCAAAAAACAGGAAAATAGAATTCTATAAATCCCACTCAATGAACAATAAATATACTGATGATTAGAATTTTTTTTTCATATTTCCATCAAGATGAGGCAATGCGAAATGAACTGGAAGTACACCTTACAGTCCTTCAACGTGAAGGTTCGGTTGATACTTGGCATGACCGAAGGATTACTGCCGGTAATGAGTTCGCTGGGGTTATTGATGAGAACCTCGAAGGATCAAATATTATCCTCCTTCTCGTAAGTCCATATTTTCTCGCATCAGACTATTGTCATGATATTGAACTGAAAAAAGCTTTGGAGATGCATCAAGAAGGTTCTGCCAGGGTTATACCTATAATTTTAGATCCATGTGATTGGTTACATACTCCATTGAAGGATCTACTGGCTGTTCCTCAAGATGGTAAACCTATTTCCAAATACCCGAATAAACACGATGCTTTTTTAGAAATTGTAAATCAAATCAGAAAAATTGTTAATGAGATGGGTGGTAACATTCCCACTAGAACTGAGATCCCAGTCACTTCTCATCAAACACATCATCCACCCACACAACTTCCCCGGTCATCGAACCTCCGTGTCAAAAAGTCATTCACGGATCAGGATAGAGATGATTTCCTTGAAGACACCTTCGAGTATGTAGCAAAATTTATAGAAGGATCTCTGCTGGAGCTGGAAAAGAGGAACAATGAATTAACAACCAAATTCAGAAAGATCGATGCCGATCATTTCACTGCCTCAATATATAAAAATGGGCAATCAGTCAGTAGTTGTAAAATATGGCTTGGCGGGGTGTATGGGAAAGGTATAGCGTATTCAAGCGATATTAGCTCTGGTGATAATTCCATGAATGATTCCCTGATCGTCGAAGACGATGGGAATACGCTGTATTTGAAACAGATGATGTCGTTCAATAGCGTGGATAGAGAGGCACAACTCTCCCAGGAAGGAGCGGCTGAACATTTTTGGGAAGAATTAATTCGGCCTTTACAATGGTAATGGCTTTACAAATAAATAAAGGGCGCAGCAATGAAAATAAATAAACTGCATCTTCATAATTTTAAGAAATTTTCTGATTTTACATTTCAATTTCATCCTCAGTTTACGGTTCTGATTGGTGATAATGCCACTGGCAAAACATCTATTCTTGATGCACTGTCCATTATGCTATCTACCTATGTTCTGCGTTTTGAGGTGGAGAGTGGTCGTCCCGGCTTTAAGACGGATGAGATTCATGTCAAAATTTTTGAAAGAGATGATGTGATCAATATCGAAAGGCAAAAGAAAGCCCATATTGATGCCGAAGGTAAGTTAGAAGGTTCTTCTGTTAATTGGACACGAAGACCAAACGATAAAACTGGTTCTGCTAAAATTATCACAGAAATTGCTGAATCTCATGCTTTAGCGGTAAGTGAGGGGGCAGATATCGATCTACCTGTTTTGCTCTATTACGGAACAAGCCGTCTGTGGGATGCACATAGAAAAATCATTGCCGGGAAACCTGACTCAAGAATAGTTGGTTATAAGAATTGTTTGAATCCGGGATCTGATCAACAACTCTTTGAGAAATGGTTTAAGCATCTTGAAATGACATCATTGCAAAAAAAGAAAGAGATAGGTGTCCTGGAAAGTGTCCGTGAGGTTGTGCGGAAATGTATTCCTGGCGCAACAAACTTTTATTTTGACATGGCCAATGATGCCTTGATGGTTGAATTCAATCATGATGAGTATCGTTTGTTTTATACCATGAGTGATGGTTTTCGTAATATGGTTGCCATGGTTGCGGACATTGCCCACCGGGCTGCGAGACTAAATCCTCATTTGGGGGCAGAAGCCGCTGTCAGATCGACAGGGGTCGTGCTTATTGATGAAATTGATCTCCACCTTCATCCTAAATGGCAACGACGAGTGGTGGATGACTTAAAAAAGGCCTTCCCCAATTTGCAGTTTATCGTCACTACCCATTCACCCTTTATTGTTCAGTCATTGGATTCTGGTGAGTTGATTGATCTCAGCACCTTGGATTCTCAAAGATTGGAGTCAATTGAATACGAAGGAGTTGCCTGGCCCGGGCCTGGAAAAGACTATAGTCAAAGAAGTCCTGAAGATATTCTTGAAGAAATCATGGGGATTACAATTCCTCAGCGTGGTGAGCGTCGCCAAGAAATGTTTAATGCAGCCAAGAAGTATTATGAACTTTTACAAAAAGGAGTTGAAGCTGATGAGCCTGAGAAAGAAAAATTAAAACAAGAGCTTGATAGGCTCTCTGCCCCCTTTAGTGACAATATTGCCTATCACGCATTTTTGGAAATGAAGCGGATTGCTGCAGGATTACATGATAATGAAGACTGGGAGCAAAAATAATGCGACCAGTAACCAGAGGATCAACACCTGTAGATGGTGATGGTGAAGAAATAGTATTCACGAATTATTCCCATGCCAGGAGAGAGTTGATTGCCAGAATGGGGCAGTATTGCTCATATTGTGAAATGAAAACTGACTCAAGCCTTCATGTGGAGCATATCCAACCCAAAAAGCCACCCGGAGCTGTGGAGAATATCGTTGCTCGCGAGCTTAATTGGCAAAATTTTCTCCTGGCTTGCACCAATTGTAACTCAACCAAAGGAAATACCAACGTTAATCTTGTTGAATATTACTGGCCAGATTCAGATAACACCTCCAGAGCCCTTGTATACTCAGAGGGTGGGCTGGTGTCGCCCGCCTCCTTTCTTAATGCCAGGCAGAAGGAGATAGCTGTAAACACAATTAAACTTACCGGCCTTGATAAGCAGCCCGGCAATGATCCAACAGACTCTGATCGGCGATTACGGAACAGACGGGAAACCTGGGATATTGCCACAGAATTTGAAATAGATCTCACATTGAATGATTCTGCTACCATACGGGGGGGAATTATCAGAGCCGCTAAAGGCTACGGTTACTGGAGTATCTGGATGACTGTTTTTCAGGATGATTCAGATATATTGAACAGGCTTATTGAAGCCTTTCCCGGAACGGCAAGTGATTGTTTTAATGGCGTTGGAAAGCCTGTCGCTCGACCATTGGGACAAATATAAGTGTGTAAATAATATGTCGATAGCAGAATATATACAACAGCAAGTATTGCTTCCTCGGTTAAAAAATCAGGAGGTTTTGGTGATATACGATCCTGACCAGCGTTTCAGTAAACTTTGCCT
>JAOZLO010000456.1:627-3218 GCA_029934775.1 Desulfocapsaceae bacterium | reverse complement strand
AGTACAATGAGGCACTAAAAACTAAAAACCAAAAACTAGTAACACCTACCGTCAAAGGCGATAGAACCTCTGCCTGGGCACAATACTCCATACGAGTCCAAACAAAAACTAAAAACTACAAACCAAAAACTAATGTACGTGACGAAATGCAGGCAAAGTTAAAAGCAGTTGGTATACCAACTGCTGAACATTACCCAGTACCGATCAACTTACAAGAGTGATTTGAAAACCATGGGTATAAAGTAGCCGTTCTTGCCCAGCCTCGATTTGACAGTAACGAAGATTTTCTCCAATTCCCCATCCCCAGGCTCTTTTGCGGTATTACTGCCGGGTGCCTCGATTCTATTGTCGCGAACTACACTGGTAACGGGAAGGTCCGCAACAGTGACAGCTATTCTCCTGATGGAAATCCATGGCGTACCGTAGAGCGACACAAGAACGATCGCTGCAGACCTGACCGAGCAACGTTAATCTATACCAGCCTCGCCAAAGCTGCATTCAAGGGAATACCAATTGTGCTGGGCGGCATAGAAGCGTCACTCAGGCGATTTGTCCACTACGACTATAAACAGGATAAACTGAGGGGGTCCTTCCTGACAGATGCAAAAGCCGATATTCTGGTATATGGGATGGGGGAAAAAGCTGTTGTTGAAATCGCAAAACGGCTCAAAGAAAATAGTATCCTCGATGGTATTCCGGGAACCTGCCAGCGATTTACCGACCAGCAGCTACAGTCCCATTATCCCCTCCTGCCGCTCAAGAACTCCAGAGAAACAGTTCTTCTTCCATCTCTGGATCAGATAGCTGGACAGAAGAAACTTTTTCTCGAGGCCGAAATTGAAATTGATCGCAACCTGCGTGCTGGTTCCCGAAGAGTAATTATACAGAAGCAACAGAGTCACTGGGTCCTGCAACACCCTGCTCCAGCTCCCCTGAAACCAGTTGAACTTGACGAATTATACAATCTTCCCTTTAGCAGAAAACCGCATCCAGAATCTCTGAATATCCCGGCTCACAAGATGATAGCCCACTCCTTGACAATTGTCCGGGGCTGTTCGGGGAACTGCTCTTTCTGTGCCATCACCAGACATCAGGGTCCTGCCATAATATCAAGAAGTAAAGAATCAATTGTCAGAGAATGTAAACAGATCATTCAGATGGATTCATTTCGTGGCACAATCAGCGATCTCGGCGGACCGACAGCAAATTTGTACGGAACCCAGTGCACTATAGGCTCATGTAAAAAACGAGATTGCCTCTACCCAAAGGTATGTTCGAACCTCCATATTGATGAAAATATTTTCCTCGATCTGCTCAGTACAGTTTCAGGTATAAAAGAGGTTAAGCACCTTTTTATCTCCTCCGGCTTAAGAATGGAACTCCTTCTTCTAACCCCAAAACTGCTGAGAAGAATCACCAGATACCACACACCGGGATCTCTGAAAATTGCCCCGGAACACAGCGAGAATGAACTTCTCTGCCTGATGCATAAAGAACCACATTCACTGCTGCAGAATTTTGTTGCCGAATGCAGGAAAATTAGCAGAGAATCGGGAAAAGAAGTGCTCTTAACCCCCTATATTATTACATCCCATCCCGGATCAACCGTGGAACACAGCAGGAAGATGGTAAAGAGCATGAAAAAACTTAATCTGCAGATACGCAAATTTCAAGATTTTACCCCGGCCCCCGGTACCATCTCTACCGCCATGTATGTAACCGGGCATCAACCAGGCTCCAAAAAACATCTTTTTATCCCCCGCAATCAAGCGGAGCGTAAGAAACAGCGGGAGGTTATTGAACGTGGGTTTAACCTTGGATCGAAAAAAAGGAACAGGCAGTAAGCTTTTTGTTAATTAACGTACTGCACCTGCTGCCTGCTGTTCTACATAACAATAAGCCCTTTACGCCAGACATAAAAAAAGAGTGCAAGAATAAGAATAGAGCAGCAGCCTAGAAACCCGGTGGACAGGATTGCGTACCATTTACGACTTTTCACCTCTTTTTGAGTGTCAATATAGGGGATGGTAGAAATAAGAGGTAGACCAAGATAGATTGCCACTGAGTCCCCATCTCTGAAAGTCGTATCAAAAAAATCCAGGAAGAGTGTTAAACCAAACCCCAACCCCAGCCCTATTGCCAGAGCGCCCCCTAAAATCTTAACAAAATCCGGTTTAATCGGTTTGCCCGGATAACGTGCTGGATCTTCAATTTTAAACTGACTTCCCTGCTGCCTCCTCTCCAGGTTAAGCATTGATTTTGCCTGCAGATCCTGAGAAACAAGATAGTCATAATGCCTCTTCAACTGACCATATTCCCGGGTCAGCGATGACCACTCGGCCTCTCTTACCGGTGCAGATGAAACCCATTTCTCATACTGTTCAATGTGCTTTTTGAGTTGTTCCTGTTCCATACGAATATTGGCGATATTAAGCACAACATTTTTCCTTTGCGCTTCAAGCTGCAGGATATTAACATCAAGGCTCCTTTCCTGAGAATCTACAGTGCCAGCAGTTTCAGGCGAAGAAGTGGTGGAGGAGGGGGGGGCAGTATCAGTCTCGAGTGATATCTCTTTTTCGAGTTTTACAATA
>JAOZLO010000456.1:0-617 GCA_029934775.1 Desulfocapsaceae bacterium | reverse complement strand
GTTCTCTTCACCTCTGGATGTTTTTCTGTATATTTCAGGAGGAGATGTTCCAACACCAGTTCCATTTGTGCAAGTCTCTGAACATTTCTGACAGGAGTCTCAGTCTCTTCCCCTTCAGTACCAAGGCCAAGAGTCAGGTTTCCTGTCAAGCTGGTGCTTTCAATAATTTGCCTTCTATTGCTCTTCTGCTCCTGGATTAGAATCAGCGTTCTTTCCAACTCCTGGATGTTTCCCTGGTTGTTCTGGTACTGCTCCTGCATGGCAATCAGGCGGGCAACATTATTCTCTGTCTGATCCGGCATCTCATAATAATACTTTAATTTAAAATCACGCATGGCATTTTCTTTTTCATCCATTCCCCGTTTTGCCATCTGCAGTTCATCACTGGTATATGCAGACGTTTCAGATGCACGTTCCTGACGATATTTAAGGTTTTCTTCAATGAATTTTGCGGCCAGACTATTGGTCACCTTCACGACGTTTCCAGGGGAAGTGTCTGAGAATGAAATAGTAAAAATATCACCATCCTTCATCGGTCTTATCTCTATTTTTTTTCGCATAAGCTCAATCACATCTTCCATCGGCATTTCTTTTCTCTCTTCAGGATAGAGATTGAG
>JAOZLO010000455.1 GCA_029934775.1 Desulfocapsaceae bacterium | reverse complement strand
TGACGAGATTATCAAAGTCCGGGATAACGAGCTGGTTGTCAATACTCTCCCCATTCTTAACAACGATTTAGTGAGCGGGGCCGTTAGTCTGTTGAAAGAAGGAAATGTCATTCATGATATTGACCGGAAATTGCGTGAGAGGATTTATGAAAAAGGCTTTATTGCCAAGCGCAGGATGACGGATATTGTAGCAGTCAGCCCCGGTATGCGAAAACTCATCGACAAGGCAAAAAAATTTGCCAAGACAGATGCCGCAATACTGGTTTGCGGTGAAACCGGTACGGGAAAAGAATTTCTTTCCCAAGCTTTGCATAATACCAGTTTTCGTCAAAAAGCCCCTTTTGTTGCCGTTAATTGCGCGGCACTTTCAGAAACACTTCTGGAGAGCGAGCTTTTTGGTCATGAGGAAGGAGCTTTTACCGGTGCGAAAAAAGGTGGGAAAATCGGGCTGTTTGAACTGGCAAATCATGGCACAATTTTCTTAGACGAAATTGGCGACATCTCTTCCAAGCTACAGGTAAGGCTCTTGCGTGTTCTGGAAAACAAGGAGGTGTTACGAGTTGGCGGAGACAGGATTGTGCCTGTGAATGTACGTGTTATCAGCTCAACCCATAAGGATCTGGGCGAAGAAGTTATGGCCGGGTATTTCAGAAAGGATCTCTATTATCGGCTTGCGGTATTAAGGCTTAATATACCGCCTTTACGAAATCGAAAAGAGGACATTCCTGAGTTATTAACACCACTTTTAAAAAGCTACAAAAAATCGTTGTCCTGTATTACCCCTGTCATGTTTGAGCTGATAGAATCCTATTACTGGTCCGGCAACATCAGAGAGTTAAATTCATTGATGGAAAGTTACCTGATCCTTCTCGGTACCAGAAAAAATGATGAGTATCTTTTTATCGAGTTGTTTGAAGATTGCAAGGATCCCCTAAGCTCAAGGGTCAGAAAATCATCTGGACGAAGGAATATGATTTCTTCTGATTATGTCCAGACTGGTGAAGAAAGCGGCTCCTGTACTTTGACAAAATATATGGAAACATATAAGCAGAAGGTCATCCGGCAAACCCTCTCTCAATGCGCCAACAATAGGACCCTTGCGGCAAAAAAACTCAGCATAAGCACCAATACATTATGGAGGGCACTTAAAAAACCAGAAGGAAGCGACACATGACTTTCATATCAACAATGTTTTTAATATTTTGACTGAGGCAAAAAATCTATGGGGGTTATACTTAATTTTTTCATGCGGTATTGAAGGGTGGATCGGGGTAGACCCAGGAGGTTGGCGGCACCTTTTTTGCCGGCGACAATGCCTGCAGTGGTGGTTAAAGCCTGGATGATATGGGTACGCTCTGCTTGGTTCAGCGTAATAAAATCTTTCGGTAGAGCCGTGTTCGACAATGCTACCGGGAAAGTACGCTCAATGTCTTTTCTGCTGATACGTTCGCCAGGTCTGAGGATAATTAATCTCTTCACCATATTTTTCAGTTCCCGGACGTTGCCGGGCCACTGGTATTGACGGAGGAGTTCAAGGGCATCATCTGTGTAGATAGTTGCAGGACGATTCATCCTTTTGGATTCTCTACTGTTGATATTGTTCACTAACAGGGGGATATCTTCCTTGCGTTCGCGCAAGGGAGGTACATTGATGGTCACAGTTTCCATCCGGTAGAAAAGGTCCTGACGAAATTGCCCTCTTTGCACACTTTCCAGGAGGTCTTTGTTGGTTGCAGCAATGATACGGGCGTCTACCTCTGTAGTTGTACTCTCCCCAACCCGTTCAAATTTCCTTTCCTGGAGCACCTGGAGTAGTTTCGCTTGTAAATCCATAGGCAGATCGCCAACCTCATCGAGGAAAATGGTACCTCCGTCTGCCAGTTCAAAGCGTCCTAAACGATGACGATCGGCACCGGTAAATGCACCTTTCGTATGACCAAATAATTCGCTCTCGAACAGGGAACTAGTCAAGCCGGGACAGTTAGTTTTGACAAAGAGATTGTGACAACGGTGGCTCTTGTCATGGATCAACCTGGCAAGAAAATCTTTCCCGGTTCCCGTTTCTCCGGTGATAAGGATAGTTTCATCCGTATCGGCTACTTGCTCAATGATTTCCATAACCCTGCTCATCTGTGAAGACGCAAAAAAGAAGCCGTCGGTTTGATGCTCGCGGCCACTTGACAGCAGGAACTGTTTTTCTTCCTGAAGATGCTCGTTTGAATGTTGAAGAGATATGTAAGCAAGCATATTGTCTACAGCGATTGCGATCTGCTGTGATAATGCTTTGAGTATTTCAGTTAACTCTGAAATGGCCTTGGGTTTTTTCCGGAAACTGAGATGGATGGTTCCCAGGAGTCGGTCCCGGACGATTAAGGGGAAAACCATGGTTGAAGTGAGCCCGGCCTTTACAAGTTCACCAACTGAACTGAGGTCGGTGTAACGGCTCAGATCGTCAAAAATTGCAGGTTGTCTGGATTTGACAACCATACGTGCTATGGAGCCATCGGCGAGCGGTCTCGATTCTCGTGCAATGACTCCACCTGGCTGGATACCATCAGCTTCAGCAAAGTAGGTGATGGAGTGGTTTTGGGAATCATAAAGGATGATGCTCATTCTATCATAACTAAAGTGATGGTGCAGTTCCTGTGATAAAGCTTCAAACAGATCTTCACTGCTCTTACAGGTGGCTATAGCATTGTTGATCTCCAGCAGGATCCTGTAACGTGTTTCGGTGTTCCAGTGCATATTTAAAACCTAAGAAAATAGTATAAATTATTCAGGATGAGATGAAAAAAGAGTAACCAGTGGCCACTTTCAGCAAGATCCTGAGTCGAGACTGCTGATTGTAAATAGCCATAATCGTATGGTGCCCAAAAAACAAGTCTAATATTGGTCATTGTGCCGAATATTGGTCATTGTTTTTGGGCATATTATTATAGAAGTCAAAAAAGTACAAATATTCCTGAATGTTGAGCTTTTTAATGGACTGGCCTGTTATTTGCTCTATTTTAATCTCCTACTGCTACCAGAAGGAATTATGAGGATCTGGAATTGAAATTTGAGGAAGGGAGTTCTGTCACTTCATTCGATTCTAATATTAACCCAATAAGGAGACTTACATGGCAACCGATTTTTTAGTACACGAAGCTGCGGATGGTGTAGGCGTAGTGGTCGTTGAAGGCTTGAAAGCCAACCACGAGATCACCGGCTGGATCATGAAGG
>JAOZLO010000454.1 GCA_029934775.1 Desulfocapsaceae bacterium | reverse complement strand
ACGTTCCGGTGGTAACAACATTTGCAATGGATGAGCCGGAAACAAGCCCGGTCATCGCTGAAGAAATAACTGCTGCCTTGGCCGGTCCTCCCTTCAGATGGCCAAGCCCGGCAAAAGCTGTCCTGATAAAATAGTTCCCGGCTCCTGCCGCTTCAAGCAGGGAGCCAAAGAGAACAAACATAAAAACCATGCCGGTGGAAACCCCCAGAGCAACACCATAAACACCCTCCGTAGTGAGCCAGTAATGGGTCATCCCTTTTACCAGACTCGCCCCCTTGTGGGCGATAACATCAGGCATGTAGGGACCGGCAAAGGTGTATGTAATAAATACTGCCGCTACGACCATGAGCGGTGGCCCCAGGGCCCTTCTGGTTGCCTCGAGCAGAAGAATCAAACCGACAACGGCGACGATAAGGTCCAGGGATGTGGGCCGGCCGGGCCGGTCAGAAAGCTGCACATAAAAGATATAAATATAGGCTGCACAGAATGCGGCAATAAAAGCCAGGACCCAATCCTGGACAGGAATATACTTTTTAGGTGAAGACTTGAAAGTGGGAAAAGCTGTATATGCTAAAAATACGGCAAAGGCAAGATGAATTGCCCGAGCCTCTGTATCGTTAATAACAAAAAAATTAAACAAAAACGGCAGCGGAGACGCGTACCAGAGTTGAAAAAGAGTCCAGGCTAGTGGTACAAAGAAGAGGACATTTATAGAAATTTTCCCCTTGGGACTACGGCCGCCCGTATCCGATTCGGCTATCATCTCCTGCAGATCTTCACTGGGCAAGGGGTTTTCAGTAGGGTTGGTCATATCGAAGAATTCTCCTTCTATTTCTGAGAAATTCAGTTGTAATAATCAGCATCCCACCTGCTTCAGAAACATTTAACAGGTGAGAAAAAGGCTGAAATATATCTTCCGGAAGTGCTAGTCAGACTGCAAATCAGTGTGGCAGGCTTATGGAAACAAACTCTGCCGAAGGGAAATCTGGTGTAAACGAAGCCACATTCCAGAACACGGCTGAAGCAAAACAAGAAAGTGCGCAGCCCGTGATGGGGCTGCACACCCAGACTACAATGAAGGGCTACATCAAACCTGCTTCTTTATAATACCTGGCAGCACCATCATGCAGAGGCGCAGAGAGACCTTCACTTATCATTGCTTTCTTATCAAGGGTAGCAAATGCGGGATGGAGTTTTTTAAACTGGTCAAAATTCTCAAATACAGCTTTGACGATCTGGTAAATTGTCTCTTCAGGTACATCAGAGGAAGTTACAAAAGTTGCAGCTACACCAAAGGTGTTGGTGTCAGCGTCAGTTCCCTTGTACATACCACCAGGAACATACGCTTTTTTATAATAGCTGTTATCTGCAACAAGCTTATCGATCTCTGGTCCTTCAACACTGACCATGACGGAGTCACAGGTTGTAGTTGCTTCTTTAATAGACCCGCTTGGGTGACCGACGGTGAAGACCATGGCGTCAACCTTGTTATCACAAAGAGCTTTTGACTGTTCTGCAGATTTCAGCTCAGAAGCCAGTTTGAAATCTTTTTTGGTCCAGCCAAGAGCTTCCATTACAACTTCCATTGTACCACGCTGTCCGGAGCCGGGGTTGCCGATATTGACTCTTTTACCCTTCAGATCCGTAAACGTTTTTATACCGGAATCAGCACGTGCCACAACAGTAAACGGTTCTGAGTGAATAGAAAATACTGCACGAAGGTTCTTATTTGGCCCCTGTTCTTTAAACTTGCTGGTTCCATTATATGCATGATACTGCCAGTCAGACTGAGCAACACCCATATCAAGTTCACCTGCAGCAATAGCGTTGAGATTATATGTGGAACCTCCGGTACTCTCAACAGTAGCCCTGAGTCCATGCTCCTTCTTGCCCTTATTCACCAAACGGGCAATAGCTCCACCTGTTGGATAGTAGACACCGGTAACACCGCCGGTACCAATAGTTACAAAGGTATAATCGGATGCTACAGCACTGGTTGCAGCGCCAAATGCGGTTACACAGCCAAATGCGATCGCTGCTATCAAAGATACTTTTCGTTTCATAATTTTTCTCCCTCATTCAATTGGATGACTATTTAATCCCCTTTATCCTTATACCTGGATATCAGGAACATAAGGTAACTTCCACAAAACACGAGAATCTTTCTCTTCATTTTTTCAAGATACTTCATCCGGATCCAAAACAGACCCGGCATAATCAGCATATGTCACACCAATTTTGTCAATAAGTCAAGGAATTTCCCTGTATACTCCATTAAAGCAGTGGTTGAAGAAATGATTTGGAGTTGGGGCCGTGTATATGCTATCTTTCTGTAATTTGCTTGATTTTTGTATTATCACTACCTGTCTGGATCTTTTAAGGTAAAACCTGTTGTATTCACTAAAAACTGTGACCAAAACAATCGTTATAACAAGTGGCAAAGATGGGGTCGGAAAAACAAATCTCTGTGTCAATACAGCTCTTGAAATCTCCCGGCAAAATTTCAGAACTTGTCTTTTTGCCGATACACATAGTGCCTCAGAACTGAAACCAGAAAACAACCTGAACGACTTCATCTTCGGAGATAAAAAACTCGAGGAAGTTATTCTCCACTCAAGCAAAACCTTCGATATAATTCCCGGAAATTCAGATTTTGGAAAAATGGCACAACTGGGGGGAAAAAAAATATCCGACCTGCTCTTCTCTTTTTCCCACCTGAAAAACTATGACTACTTTATCATTGACACTTCCTCTGAAATAACCAGGAATCTTATTGCTCTTTGCCTTGCAACCACAGAAATTATCCTGGTTATCACCTCTGAGGCAACATCCCTCACCAAAGCGCATCTACTTCTGAGTATTATATCCTTAAATGGTTACAGGGGAACGGTAAAAATTGTAGTAAGCAAGTGTCCAAGCATTCCTGTCTCAAAGAAAACGTATATTCGATTCGAGGCCAAGAGGGACAAACGTCTCCACATTGAAGTAGCTCTTGCCGGTATTATACCTTATGACCCCAACATGGAGGCGTCTGCCAGCGAACAGAAGCCGCTGCTGACGCACTATCCTCACTCCATAGCTTCACAGGGTATTCGAGCAATGGTCTCAACCCTTCTGGATAGTGACACCGGGGAAGATACTCCGGCCAGTCCGGGCCAGTTCTGGCAACACTACTTTGATTTTGTCCAGTCGGACCTCCTGCTTACCGCCACGATATCATCAGAC